>CALACD010000214.1 GCA_937890445.1 uncultured Acidimicrobiia bacterium
TGGGACGGTGGTTGGTGGGACGGTGGTTGGTGGGACGGTGGTTGGTGGGACGGTGTTCGGATTGGTGGTGGTCGGTCGGGTGGTGGTCGGGCCAGCGGGGGCCGGTGACATCGAGTCCGTCGGTGATGCGGTGGCGGGTGATGCGGTGGCGGGCGATCCGGTGGCCGGTGATGCGGTTGCAGGGGGAGCAGTCGAAGCGGTCGGAATGGGCTCGTCGGCCGGCGACAGAGATTCGCCGGGGCGGGCATCGGGTCCCGTGCTCTGCACATCAGCACGAGGGTCCTGTTCCGGAGCTGCGGGCTCTGGGGCCCCGGCTTCGCTCGGTCGTGTCGACGTCGTCGGTGAGCGAGGCGGGTCGGGCAACGACGGAGGCTGCCCATCGGGCGTCGGCAGAGCTTCGGGCCCGGTCCAGGAAGATGCCGGTGGCATCCTCGGTCGGACCCGCCACGCGCGTGCCGGTCAGCCCGGCCACCAGCGCTACGTTGAGTGCTACGAGTGCCAGCAGGGGCCGCGTTCGCCACCACGCGAACAGGGCCACTCGCGACGTCGCGCCGGTGGCCGGCTCGAACCGTACGCTTCGCCGTTCCCGCTCCATGGTCGACAGGGTAGGGAACGTGCGTCGCAGACGCCCCTTCGACGCATCTCGTCGCCAGGTCCGCTAATGGCCGGTTGCCGTTGCTCGAGTGAACAGATCTTGCACATTGCGAAGGAACCCCAGCACGGTGCGCTCGGTCACCGTGGCAGCATCGAGGTTGACCAGGAGACTCTGCTTGGCGACGATCCGATCCTCCTGCGGAAGTGACTCGCCGTCGGCATGATCGGCTGCTCGCCGGGTGCTGACCACGGCGGTCGGCCACCGATGTCCCTGATTCCAGGTGTTCACGAAGCTCAGCAGATCGACATGGCCCGAGCTTGCAGGCTGGAGATCTCGATCAGCCCGGAGATCGAGGACAGCCACCTTGTCATCGACGGCGAAGATGCGACAGTGGATACGAAAGCCCGGAATGTTCTCGCCGCCGGCGGCAAATCGCATGACGATGCGGTCCGAGGTCGATCGAAACTTGATCCCGGCCCGGTCCAGGGAGGCTTGCAGGAGTCGGTGCACCTCCTCGACGTGGACCGTGACCAGAGCCGCGGCCTCCGACACGATCCGTTCGGCCTCGGCCAACGCGTTGTCGTGGAGGGCGGGGTCGTTCGAGAAGTCATCTTCGAACTCGGCGTCGTCCTCGGATCGATGCATCCTGTCAACCTAGGACATCGAGGACGAGCCGACCGCTGCCAGGGCACGCCGAAGGAAACCGCGGGTCGTCTGACAGACTCTCGGTGTGAGCGATGACGTGACGTTCTGGGACGAGATCGAGGGCTACTGCGGCGTGCTGAGCTGCCCGCCGGGCGGGGTGGTTCCCCTGCACGTGTCCACACGCGCATCGATGTTCGACGTGACCGTCGAGCGATGGGGCGCCGAGCGTGAGGTCGTGCGTGAGCGGGATCGGCGCCCCCGTC
>CALACD010000215.1 GCA_937890445.1 uncultured Acidimicrobiia bacterium
AGGACGGAGCGGGTCAGGACGGAGCGGGTCAGGACGGAGCGGGACGTGACGTCGTCGTCGTCGTCGGATCGGGTAACGCCGCGTTGTGCGCCGCCATTGCGGCCCGTCGTGCGGGTGCGTCGGTCCTGATCCTGGAGAAGGCCGATGAGGCCATGGCCGGAGGCAACAGCAAGTACACGGCGGGCGCCATGCGGTTCGCCTACGACGGTGCCGACGATCTGCTGCCGATCCTTTCCGACCCCGACGATCCCCGCCTGGCCGTCACCGATTTCGGTTCCTATCCGAGCGAGAAGTTCTCGGCCGATCTGTTGGGGTTCAACGACGGACGGCCACTGTCGCGTGAGCAGGAGATCCTGGTCGGCGAATCGCTGGACGTCGTGCAGTGGCTGGCCGCCAACGGCGTCGGATTCGATCCGATCTATGAGCGGCAGTCGTTCGAGAAGGACGGGCGATACATCTTCTGGGGCGGTCTCACGCTGGCCACCGCGGGCGAAGGCGTGGGCTTGGTCGAAGCCGAACTGGCTGCCTATCGGGACCTGGGTGGAGAGATTCGGTATCGGGCCGGCGTGGTGGGCCTGACCATGGACGGTTCGCAGGTCTCGGGTGTGATCGTCGAGGATGAAGCGGGTCAGCGGTCCGAGGTCCGAGCCGGTGCCGTGGTCTTGGCCTGTGGCGGGTTCGAGTCGAATCCCGAGCTGCGGGTGGAGCACCTGGGTGAGGAGTGGGCCTTTGCCAAGGTGCGAGGAACCCCGCACAACACCGGTGTGGGGTTGACGTTGGCGTTCGAGGCCGGTGCCGAGCCGTTCGGCTTCTACCAGGGCTGTCACGCCACGCCGATGGATCAACACATGCCGAATTACGGCAACCTCGACATTCCGCATTTCGAACGCAAGAACTACCGCAAGATCTGCTACTTCCTCGGAATCATGGTGAACGCTCGGGGTGAGCGCTTCGTCGACGAGGGCAAGAACTTCCGGAACTACACCTATGCCCAGTTCGGGCGGGCCGTTCTGGAGCAGCCCGGACATTTCGCCTGGCAGCTCTTCGACGCCAAGATCGAGCATCTGCTGTACGCCGAGTACCGCACCGACGACGCGTCGTTCGTCGAATCCGACACGTTGGATGGGCTGCTGACCCAACTCGAGGGCGTCGATGTGGACGCAGTTCGGGCCACGGTGGAGGCGTACAATGCCGCCGTCGATGACGGCACGACGTTCGAGCCGTCGGTGCTCGACGGCAAATCGACCGTCGGGCTCGATCTTCCGAAGTCGAACTGGGCCCAACGTCTGGACACCCCGCCGTTCCGGGCGTTCCCCGTGACCGGCGGTATCACCTTCACCTACGGCGGCCTGCGGGTCGATGACGCCGGCACCGTGCAGCGAGCGGACGGTACCGCCATCGATGGGCTGTTTGCCTGTGGTGAGTTGGTTGGCGGAGTCTTCTTCGCCGGCTATCCCGGAGGCTCGGGCTTGACGTCGGGCGCGGTGTTCGGGCGCCGGGCCGGTGTGGGCGCAGCAGCCCGTGCCCGGGCCTGAAGGAGTTCGCCAGCGTCGCGAGAAATGTTCTGTAACGCGGGCGCTCGTGGTGCGTAGTACATGACGCGCCTCGTTTGTTCACCCGGACAACGTGGCCGGCGTGTCTCTGCCCTCCAGAGAAGCGCCGATCAGCTTGGTGGGTGGGTGGGACCGCGGCGGTTTCCCCCATCCACCAGGTGTGTCCTTCAGTTCAGGGTGCAGGCCGGCCGGGTCACATCGCTGGTGGCAAAGATGGTGACCTCTTCAATGTTCAGCACCACGGCGCCCTCGACAACCACCGACCCGAGGTGGATCTCCGACGCGAGAATCGGCACTCCGTCCAACGCCCAAGCGGTTCGGTACCCGTTCGCAGCCAACGACGTCTCGATGGCTCGGACGCTCTGCTCGCGATCGATCTCGGCACAGAGGCTGGATCCGTCGACGAACGCGTAGCTGCTCCCGTCAGCAGGTATCCCATAGACCAGGTCGAGTCTTCCCTGATAGTTGCTGGGCAGAGTGAAGGTCTCGATCGGACCCTGCCTCGGTGAGAATGAAAGGCTGTCCGGTTCGGAGTCCATGCGAAGAATCGCGCCGACCAGCAGTGGTGGCACGGGGGTCGCCGTGACGGAGGCGTTCAGGCCCTGGGCTTCGAGTTCGGCTCGGAGCTCGTCGGGGTCATCGACCAGATCAACGACCTGAACCAGCAACGTGTCGCCTTCGTAGTTGAACTGAAGAATCTCGGCCTCGGCTCGTGTGGTCGTTGCCGGTGCCGCCACAAGGGCAACGGCACCGACCAGCACCAGTAGTAGGGCGCCGGCGAATGCCAGCTTCCGGTGGGCTCCCCCGCTCGCGTGGTGTTCCATCGTGTCCACCGCAGCGGGGGTCAGCTGGCCGAACGGCGCCGTTGACTGTTGGCTTCGGAGGGCTGCTGCCTCCAGTTGGTCGCCCAGGCGTTTCTTGAAACGGTCGAGCTCGAGGTCAGCCGACATCGATCACGTCCTCCAATTGTCGTAGGCCACGGAACACCTGAGTCCGGGCCGCTCCAGGCGTGCATTCCATGCGGCGTCCGATCTCTTCGTAGGTCAGTTGTTCCATGACTCGCAGCTTCACAGCAGCGCGGTACTTTCGGCTGAGCGACTCCACGGCCCGGTGCAGGAAGCCCCGATCAGCTGCAGCTTCGACCGCTTCCAACTCGGCGGCAGTCTGCAGATCGATGGTCAGGGTCTCCATGGCGAGGCGCTCCTGAGCCGAACGGGATGTGCGATGTCGTCGCCAGAAGTCTCGCAATTGGTTGGCGGCAATGCCGTATAACCACTGTCGGGAGGAGCCCTTGACCGGATCGAAGCTGGGTTGGTTCTCCAGCATGCGGGCGAAGGTCTCCGAGGTGAGGTCAGCGGCCACATCGACGTCGAGAGTGCGTCGGTAGAAGTAGCCGAGGACGCCATCGAACTCGATTTCGTAGAACCGGCGAATGTCCTCGGGCGCGCCGCTCAGCAATAGTTCGTCGAGGTCGGGCTCGAGGGGGAGGTGGCGAGTCGGCGGTTCCACTGTCGTTGGATGTAGAAGGACACCCGCCACCAACACTAGGCCCTCGAACTCGACCTCGAACAGGTCATGAGCCGTAGCGCACGCAGGACGTCCGGTTGTTCATGGTCGACAGTGTCGTGGCCGAGTAGAAAATTGTGGTGGTGCTCCCGCTGCAGTTCGAACCGTCGTAGTGGGAGATGCCGGTGTTGCAATAGTTGAGTGTCGACTCGATGTTGTTGTTCCAGCTGCCCGTGGTATACCACACCCCGCCGGAGCAGGTGGTGCCGACGATGGCGACGGTGCCGCCCGTGAACGATGTGCTCTTGTAATGACGGGCCAGAACGTTGTTGCCGCCCGAGCGTGCCCCACGGACGGGTGCCTCCGTCATCTGGCTGACGAGGGCGTCGGCCGCTGCCTCGTCCACAAAGCACACCGGTTCCCGCTGTGTTTCAGCCGAAGTGGCCAGAGTGGCAACGCAGTACTCCTCCTCGGCGCCACCGTCGACGGCGTCGGCCTGAGCCTGTTGTCCGGACACCGAGGTGGCGGTGATGCCCAACAACAGGGCGATGGCCATCATCAGACGAAGGGGATGGAAAAGGCGGGTGAACTTCATGATCGTCCTCCTGGGGAACGTCGGAGGCGGTCCGCGGCGAACCACCTGTCCCAAGGAACTACGCATGAAGGAAGCTGGTGTTACAAGGATGTCGCGATTTCTCGACCGGCGTTGTCCGGCACGGCGCCCGTCAGCCGACGACGGGCACGGTGGCCATGGCATCGGCAATGGCGGCATCGCTGAGATCGACGTCGATCATCTCGCCACTCAGGTAGTGCTCGTAGCTTGTGAGATCGAGGTGTCCGTGCCCACACAGTGCGGTGAGGATCACCTTCTCCTCACCGCTCTCCTTGCAGGCGAGTGCCTCTCGGACCGCAGCTGCGATGGCGTGGGTCGGCTCGGGTGCGGGCACGATGCCTTCGGTGCGTGCGAACTGAAGCGCGCCGGCGAAACACTCGCTCTGCGGGATGGCGATGGCCTCGACCAGACCGAGTTCGTAGATGTGCGACACCAACGGGGCCATGCCGTGGTAGCGCAGCCCACCGGCATGGATGGGTTCGGGAATGAACGAGTGGCCGAGCGTGTGCATTTTCATCAGCGGGGTCATGCCTGCCGTGTCGCCGAAGTCATAGCGGTACTCGCCCTTGGTCAGAGTCGGGCAAGCGGCCGGTTCGACGCAGCGGATGGTGGGGTTCATGTTGCCGGCCATCTTCTCCCGAAGGAACGGGAACGACAGCCCGCCGAAGTTGGAACCGCCGCCCGTGCACCCGACCAGCACGTCTGGAGTCTCACCGACCTTGGCCAACTGCAGTAGCGCCTCTTCGCCGATGATCGTCTGATGCATCAGTACGTGGTTGAGCACCGAGCCCAGGGCATAGCGAATCTCGGGATCGGGTGCGGCCTGGCTGACGGCTTCGGAGATGGCGATGCCGAGCGACCCAGGGTGGTTGGGGTCCTGGGCCAGCAGGGAGCGTCCGAAGTCGGTGACGTCGGACGGGCTCGGATGCACGGTAGCCCCGTAGATCTCCATCATGGTCTTGCGGTGCGGCTTGGCTCGGTAGCTGGCGGCCACCTGCCACACCTCGCACTCGATGCCGAACTGAGCACAGGCGAAGGCCAGGGCGGTGCCCCATTGGCCCGCGCCGGTCTCGGTCGTCAGTTTCTTGATGCCGGCTTTGGCGTTGTAGTAGGCCTGCGGCACCGAGGTATTGGGCTTGTGGGAGCCGGCCGGGCTGACACCTTCGTACTTGTAG
>CALACD010000216.1 GCA_937890445.1 uncultured Acidimicrobiia bacterium
ACCGACCGGGCGGCCTTTGCGGCTACGACCGCGACGACTCTTTAGCTGCGACTCATAGAGCTCGACTGGCGCATCGGCGATCACCTGCTGCACAGGTTCGGTGGACCGGGCGCCACCTGCTGCACCATTCCCTCCCCCACCATTCCCCGTGCCTGCATTCGGGCTGCGCCGACGTCGGCGTCGACGCTTGCCGGCGGCTTCGGAGGAGGAGGACTCGCTGTTTGCGGAACGGTTCTGGCCGCCTCGTTCTTGGCTGTCACGCCCCGCCGAAGCGGGCTTGCGACCCCCCGGATTTCGCCCACGCCCGCTCGATGAAGTTTCCTTGGTTCCTGTCGAGTCAGCCGCTCCGGCCTTGGGGGGAGGTGTGGTCGGGATCGGCATGCTGTCGCCGATCTTCGGCTTCGGCGCGGCGGATTCCTGGGAACCCGATCGACCGGCATCTGCAGCTTCGGACATGTGTTTCGTTCCTTCTCATCTCGCACACGCAGTCGTGTGCGGCATCGACAGCGGTGACGAACTGATGGGTTCGATCCTCTGGCCGTCGTTGATCGTCCATTGGTGGGTGCGGCGCACCCTGCCTTCGGTGACCTCGTTCGCTTCGGCCCCGTCGGCTCGCAATCCGTCTGCGTTCCGACGAGCTTCCCCCAGCACGCGAACGAGTTCCGAGGGTCGAAGTGAGATCTCCATGGTGGCAAGCACTGCCGCCAGTTCTACACCATGATCGGTCGGCCCCATGACCTCGAGTTCGAGAATGGCGGGGCGGACGTTGACCACGGTGGTCTTTCCTTTGCGCTCGCGTTCGAGCGGCAGCTCCAACGCGGCGAGGACGGTTGCCACGGCGGCCCTCGCCTCGTCGAGCGGCGCACCGAGAAGCTCGATGCGCCAACCACAGCAGGCAATGGCCTGCTGCAGCGAGTTCGCTCCGGGTTGCATGATCGCGAAACCGGTGACGCTGAGGCCCTCCGGCAACGCGGCCGTGAGCCGAGCCGCCAAACCGTCGAGGTCGACCTTCGTGGCCAACTCGACATCGAGGTATTCGGCTTCCGATTCGTGGCCGACCGAGAGCGCCAGGCCGAAACTGAACTTCGGTCGGGGCGAAAAACCCTCGGTGTAGGCAACCGGGAGCCCGAGCTTTCGGAACGCACGTTCCATCAGCCTGGCCAGGTCGCGGTGGCTGATGAAGCGTATCTTTCCCGATTTGGTGAATCGGACCCGTAGTCGCATGCGTTCAGGGTTGGCGATTCCTCGAACGTCCGGGGCATCGCTGGACGCAGCAAGCGTCGTCGACGGGTCCGTCGTCGAGGACTCCGTCATCGCGTTCCGACTTCGCCCCGACTCAGGAGGCGTACGGGTGTCAATCCACCTATCCGCAGGTCCTGACCGGTCCCTTGGCTGCCTCCAGCAGGTGGGGTCGCTGATGCGACCACATGTTCGATGCCGTACCCGGTGCATGCCCCACAGTCGTAGCAGGGCGTCCACCGACAGTCCTCGAGGCCTACTTCGGCCAGCGCGTCCTGCCAGTCCTGCCAGAGAAAGTCCTTGTGGAGTCCCGCCGACAGATGGTCCCAGGGTTGCACTTCGTGCTCGGTCCGGTGCCGGTGGACGTACCAGTCGACGTCGAGTCCGTGACGGGCCATGGCATCGGTCCAGCGCTCCAGGTCGAAGAACTCCGACCATTCCTGGAAGGTGCCCCCGGCCCGCCAGACGTCCTCGATGACGGCACCGATCCGACGATCGCCTCGGCTGGCGACCCCCTCGGCCAGGGTGGCACGCGGATCGTGCCACTTCAGGTTGACGCCCTTCATGCGGCGGGTCTCGTCGCGAAGCAGATTGATCTTGCGCTGCAACTCGGGGGCCGTGTTCTGCCCGAACCACTGGAAGGGCGTGAAGGGTTTGGGAACGAAGCCCCCCACCGAGACGGTGGCACTGGCCCGCTTGTTGTGCTTCTTCCCGATCTCCACACAGTTGTGGCCCAGTTCGGCGATGCCCAGGGTGTCGCTGTCGGTCTCCGACGGCAGCCCGGTCAGGAAGTACAGCTTCACCCGGTTCCAGCCCTGGGAGTAGGCAGCATCGACCGCCTCGTAGAGATCTTCCTCCCGAATCAGCTTGTTGATGATCTGGCGCATTCGCCAGGTGCCTGCCTCGGGAGCAAAGGTCAGACCGCCTCGCTTGCCGCGTTGCAGTCGCGTGGCGATGTCGACACCGAACGCATCCACCCGGAGACTGGGAAGCGACACCGAGACGGGACCACATCCCGCAGCTTCGGCGTCGTCCATGATGCCGTCCACCGTGGACGAGATGCCGGAGAAGTCGGCCGTCGACAGGGACGTCAGCGACACTTCCTCGTAGCCGGTTCGCCGCAATCCCTCTCGGACCATCGTGCGCACCTGATCGGCCGGACGCTCGCGAACCGGCCGGGTGATCATGCCGGCCTGACAGAATCGGCAACCCCGGGTGCATCCCCGGAAGACTTCGACGTTGAGCCGATCGTGCACGACCTCGGTCAGTGGTGCCAGTTGCTCCTTGGGGTAGGGCCACTGGGCCAGGTCGGCCAGCGTGCGCTTCTCGACCCGGGCCGGAACCCGCGGATGCACAGGACGCATCTCGACCAGGGCCGAACCCTCGTAGATCGGTTCGTACAGCGAGGGGACGTACACACCCTCGATCTGCGCCAGTTCGAGCAACACCTCGGCCCGGGCCACGTTTCGATGTCGGGTCGACGCCAACACCTCGGTGATCTCGCCCACCACCTCTTCACCATCTCCCAGAACGACAGCGTCGAGAAAATCGGCCAACGGTTCAGGATTGTAGGTGCAGTGCCCGCCGGCGATCACGAACGGTTGACCTTCGGATCGATCCCGGGAACGGACCGGCACCCCGGCCAGGTCGACGCAGTTCAACACGTTGGTGAACGTGAGTTCGGCCGACAGGTTGAACGCCAGGACGTCGAACTCGTGGCACGGCGTGTGATGTTCGACCGAGAACAGGGGAATTCCCTCTGTCCGCAGAATGGCTTCGAGATCGATCCAGGGTGCGTAGGAACGATCGGCCCGGGCATCCTCTCGTTCGTTGACGATTTCGTACAGGATCTGCAATCCCTGGTTCGGCAATCCGATCTCGTACGCGTCGGGATAGATGAAACACCAGCTCACGAGGGCTGGGTCCGGAGCTTTGGCCTTTGCGCCGTCCTCACAACCGATGTAGCGGGCTGGTTTCTGGACCTGCGCCAACCGTGGCTCGATACGGGGCCATACGGATGTCATCAGATCGTCACCTTATCGCCTTCGGGCACCACCGATAGGTACCCGAGAGCCGGTTGATCACACGGGCGACCCTCGATGGCGGTGTACGGCCACGCTCTGCACCAGCCCGATAGCGACGAATCCGGTGATGAGCGAGCTGCCTCCATAGCTGACGAACGGCAGCGGAACTCCGGTGATGGGCATCAACCGGAGATTCATCCCGACGTTCTGGAAGATCTGGAACAACAACAGGGAGAAGACCCCGACGCAGATCAGCGCCCCGAAGGCGTCCCGGGCCAACTGGGCGTTGCGGAAGATCCTCAGCAGGATGAAGGCCTCCAACGACAACACCACTGCGCTCCCGACGAACCCGTTCTCCTCGCTGATCGAGGCAAAGATGAAGTCGGTCTGTTGTTCGGGCAGGAATCCGAACTGTGTCTGAGGGCCTTCGAGATAGCCCTGGCCGGTGAGTCCGCCGGATCCGATCGCCGTCACCGATTGTCGTTGGTTGTAGCCGGCGCCGCGGGGATCGGCATCCTCGTCGAAGAACGCGGTCAATCGATCTCGCTGGTAGGGCTGGAGCACTCCGGTGGTGAAGGCCAGGGAGAACACCGCCACCCCGCTGAGGACCAACAACGCCACGACCCGCATCGGTACGCCGGCGATCAGGAAGATGCCGAGCGCGATGAAACAGAAGACGAGGACCGACCCGGTCTCTCCCTGAGCAAGCACGAGCAGGCTGAGCCCGCCCAGTAGGCCGAGGGCTCCGGCGATGCGATGGGCCTCGACCGATCCGCTGCGTCCGGTGAACACCGCAGCCAGCACCACGATCAACGTCAGTTTCACGAACTCGGCCGGCTGCAACGAGAACCCGCCGATCCGGAACCACCCTTGGGTCCCTTTGACCTCACTTCCCAAGGGCGACAGCACCGCGATGAGCAACCCCACGCTGGCCAGGTAGATGAGCCCCAGATAGTTGCGGAGTTCCCGGTAATCGACGAAAGCGGCGACGGCCATGAGCACCACACCCACCGCCAGGAAGACGAGTTGCTTGACCACGTAGGTCGACCCGGCGGGAGCCGCCTGGGTTGCGCTGTAGATGGTAGCGATGCCGATCACCGACAGCGCGATGGTCGAAAGAAGGAGCGACCAGTCCACGTTGGACAACTTGGCAGACGAGGATTCGCTCTTCAGCCGGGGCGGGCTGGTGGTCGTCGCGGTCACGGCTCACGCTCCTGATCGGCCGGGGCGGCCAGTGCATTCGAAGTCGGCAATTGGTTGGCGGACGGCGCGTTCGTAACCGGCGCGTTCGTAACCGGCGGGTTCGTGGCCGGTGGCCCGTCGACGGATGAGGTCGTCGTCTCGGTTGCGGTGCCACCAGAACCCTCCTCGGGATCGGGAGGGTCGCTGGCCGGGGGCGCGACCGAGGTCGTCGTGGTCGCGGGAACCACCGGCGGATTCACCACGTCGGGGGCCGGCTCGGTATCGGGCGCCTCGGTGTCGGCCGGTTCGGTGGTCGGGCGGCCGATCTCCCCGCCGACAGAACCGGCTGACTGGTTGCCGCCGATGGCGGTCGGCCGAGCCGGGGGCACGCCATCTTCACCGGCCAACGGTGCGGTAGGTATCGGCTGATTCCCCGCCAACAGATCGAAGAACCGGCGCACGGCGGGTGCTGCAGCGTCGCCACCGAATCCGGCCTCTTCCAGCACCGCGGCAACCGAGTACT
>CALACD010000217.1 GCA_937890445.1 uncultured Acidimicrobiia bacterium
ACTGAGCTTGGGTCGGTCGTTCTGACGGCGTAGGACGACGATCCCGAGGTTCCTTAGAGCGGCCGGACCGAACAGCGAGACGAGCTATACCGGCGATGAGGCGGTAGAGAACTCTAGACACAGCGGATCAGCATCGGCCGCGTTTCCCCTGGTCAACACATATGGCCGAATATTCGGCCCCCACGGACTCCCGAGGTGCTCGATAACGTGCGACGCATGACGGCGTCGGGGGTGCGCGATATCCTCACTTATGCACTACCTACGTTCAAGCGGGTCGTGGCCGCTCATATTCTCCGATCTTGCGGATGCCGGGTTGATCAAGGTTCCGCTCGACCGGTCCGAGGCCGACCTCGAAGGGCTGACGTACGTTCGCTGATGGCCATCGACCCGGTTGTTGCGGCGGCGGGCCAACCTGCGGTTTCGGTCAGGCCCAGAACCAGTCGGCGAACGAACGAGTGATCTGGATCGTCGCCTTGCTTCGGGCGGTTGCGGGGAACCAAGCGAGCTCTCGGCCTTCTCCGAGCGGGCTGGTGACGGACCGGCATCTCACGCCGCGGAACTCAGCTTGGTGAACCGCTCCACCTGCGGCCTGGCATACGTCGTGGGGCACCGTCTTGTTGCCTGCATCGAGCGGATAGGTCAGTGGAAGACCGAGACCTGTTAGTCCCTCGGGAGTGTGTGCATCGGCCACGATCTGGCTTCTCGGCAATGTGACCCCGACGAGCACTGGTGCGTGTTCCGGGCGTAAGTCTTGGGGTTCGTATGGCCATGCGGCGCTGAATAGTTCCATGTTCATCCGAGCCGTGACGATGTCTTCGTTCAGGTAAAGCGTTGCGTGGCTGCCGGGGGCGTTCCAGCGACCTCCTCGCTGCTGTGCGAATGTCGGATCAACAGGGTTGGCCCAGGCCGGGTCGGCGATGCGCCACCACTGATGGCGGTCCACCAGGGATTCGGTGAGCACTCAGCGGCCGACGTCGGCGAACTGGAACATGGCTGTGCATGCATCCACGATGTCGGCGCTCCGGCCTTGGGCGATCAGATCGATGAGGGATTGCTCGTTCAACGCTGGCGCTGGGCGGCGGACCACTGTGGGGATCCGGTCGGAGCGAACGTAGTGGCTGAGGATGTCGGTGGCGGCTGCAAGATCGCCGAAGGTCACGACGTGTGTCGCCGGAACTCCTTGGTTGACCCATCGACCGACTGCTTGTCTTGTGACTCCGAAGAGCCGGCCGGCTTCGCTGTGGTTGATTCCCCACACCTCGAAGACCCGCTTGGTCTGATTCGCGGAACGTTCGTTGGTCAGCGCCGTACTGAATGCGTCGAGCCAGCTGGGATCGTCGGCGTGAGCAGCGGCCAAATCGGCGGCTGCCTGAGTGGGGTCGACATCGGACGCGAACTCGATGGTGGACATAGGTTGAAAGTAGTTGACATTTGCCTGCAGTGCAACCAAATGTCAACCACTTGGTCGGTCGGCTAAGCGGCGCCGCTCATGTACCGATCAATCATCGTGTTTGCTGCTTCGGCGTCGCCGCGCAACGCTCCGACGTAGGTGGACACCAGAACATCGACCGAGTGGCCCATGCGACGAGCAACCTCGCCGAGTGGGACGCCTGCTGCGAGCCATGTCGTCGCCGCTGCGTGGCGGCAGTCGTACAGGCGAAGTGTTGGGTGGTCGATCGATTGAAGTGCTCGATGCCAGGCTCGTCGCCAGTTCGATGTCGCAGGACGCTTCCCGCTGCGCGTGCGGAACATCAGTTCAGCGGGTCCGGTTGCCCGGGTCTCGATCCATGAACGGAGCAGCTTCACCAACTCGGGCGGGATCGGGACTGTCCGTTCGCCGGTCTTGGGAGCGCCGGATTCGTCGAAACTGATGTCCGCCTCGACAACGTCGATCTTGCCCCAACCCGTCCGGGGGAGGACGAGGTTCCTCGGCCGCAGCATGACGACCTCTGACGGGCGAAGCCCGCCGTAGTACATCACCGAGGTCATCACTTCGTACTGAACGCTTGCCGGCTGATGCGTGCTGATGGCAGCGAGCGCCTTGCGCATCGTGACCGGGTCCGGGAGTGCTTTGACGTCGACGGCTCGACTGATCTTGCGAGACTTGCGCTGAGCTGCGCCACGGTTGGCTGGAGGCCAGGGATCACGGTCGAGGATCTCGAGTTCGACCGCTCGCCGAACGCACGCATGGGCAACCTTTCGATAGCGACTGGCCGTCGACGCAGCGAGTGGATTGCCGTCGAGTCGTAGGCCGAGCGCTCTGTCGACGTCTGCCAGCAAACGTCGATCGAGATCAGCGAGTGACGGACAGTGCTGTTGCATCCGCTTCTCGAGTGCCGAGTCGAGCGTGGCCTCGGGGAGCAGAGCCTGAATCAGGTACAACCGAAGTTCGTCGACCAGATCAGGTTTCTGCATCGTGAGTGGCACGAATCGTGAGAGCGCCTCGATGGCCGAGACGCGGGTGCGAGGCTGCCACTCCGACCAGTTCCCCGCCAGCCAGGTTCGGGCCCACTCGTGAACCGAGACGTCAGAACCGGCCTTCGTCCACGCAATCGGCTCGCCGGTCGAAGCGTCGAACATCAGGCCTGAACTCTGGGCCACAAACAGTTGCGACCGATAGCGGTCAGCCTCTGCCTTGGTCCGGTGTGGCCTCTGGAACTTCTTACCGTCGACCGCCCAGCGAACGATCCAAGGACGCGCATACTTTGGGTTCGAGCGGCGGTCCTGGACGGACCAGATGCGAACTTCTGAGATGGGTCTTGTATCGGCCATGTTGTGGGTACTCCGTGGGTACTAGGCCACTCAACAACATCGGACGGGTCTCTGACCAGGGGAAACTTGCTCTGTCGCAAAGGCTTCCGGAACCGTGTGCGTGAGTTCGATTCTCGCCGGGGGTACAACGCACGACCGACCACCGACCCGGCACGCACGGCTTCGGCGAGTTGGTGGCGCATGCGAACGCGGCCGAGGGCCGGTAGTGACCGGCCCTCGGCGCTCTGCTCGTGGGGAGAGGAACACGGCGGTCCTGTTGGTCAGGGAACGAGCACCTGATCGATGATGTGAATCACACCGTTGTCGGCCGTCACGTCGTACTCGACGACCGTGGCAGCTCCGACCATCACGGTCTGCCCATCGACCGTGATCGCCAGGTCGGTGCCGGCCAACGTGGTCACGGTCTGCCCATCGAGGGTCATGACCATCGTGGAGTCCTCCACACCGCTGACGACGTGAGCCTGCAACAAGGCGGTCAGCGCATCGACATCTCCGAGCAGCTCCTCGGCCGTCATCGCCATCTCGCCGAGGTAGGCCTCGAAGGCTGCATCGCTGGGCGCGAACATCGTGAACGGGCCATCATCGTGGAAAGTGTCCTGGAGATCGGCAGCGTGGATGGCCTCGTCCAGAATCGAGAGATCCGACCGGTTGACGATGGTGCTCATCAAGTCGTTCATACTCTCCATGGCGTCATCCTCCATGGCGTCATCCTCCATGGCGTCATCCTCCATGGCCTCATCCTCCATGGCCTCATCCTCGGACTCGGCCGGGGATGCGGCGGCATCGCTGGTCGAGCCAGCGTCGGCCGTCGAATCCGAACCGCAGGCGGCGGCGACGAGACCGAGGGCGAGAAGAACAGCGCCGAGTCCCAGACGCCGAGGGGCGTGGACGATGTGCACCGTGACGGCATCCGGTTCGAGAGCAGATTCGGCAGGCGATTCGTGGCGAGTCATCAATGATTCCTTCGTGTTGCTCGGACCCGGAATGGGCCGGTGTGGTGAAGGAGAATCCATGGGCGGGACGAATCGATGTCGATTGCGGCATCAGTTCACCGGTTGTTCAGCAACGGTCCTTCGGCAGCAACCGACGATCGGCGGCTCACCTCGTCACTCGGGCACCATCGCGTCGATCACACCCTCGGCCGCCAACATCCATCGCATGGGCTGGAACTCGCCATAGGAGGCGACGGCAAACAGATCCCGTCGGCAGCCCGAACAGACAATGGGAAGAAGTTGGATCGACAACCCGGCCGTGCCTTGCACGAAGGGCTGGCCGTTCCACAGCGTCGGGACCAGGCCCAGAGTGGCCAGTCGCTCCTCCAGCACCTCGCGTGACAGGAGCCCGGATGCTTCCCGGTCGAAGAGACTCCGACCGTCCGTGATCACCCGGCGGGGGTCGAACGATGTCCAGCCCGAACAGGATGGACATCGGGTCCGAATCGGTTGCTGCGGTGGGATGTCACCCGGGTCGCCGCCGCTCATCGCGTCATGGACGACGCGACCGAACACATCGGCGCTCACCTCGACTGGCCCCCGACCTCCCAGATGCCGTTGTCGTAGTAGTCGTTCATGTTGGCTTCCACCGCTTCGGGCTCGACGTCGATGCCAGTGTGCGCCACGATCATGGCACCCGGCGAAGGTCGCTGACCGGCCTCGGGCCACGTCGAGAGATCCCACATCGCAGCCCGGCGCAACGCAGCGCCGCAGTGCAGGAAGCACTCGTCGACCTCGATCTCCACCACGGCCTTCGGCACCCGATCATCGAGGGCGCAGATAGCCCGAAGAGCTACGTCGGTCCGCATCCGGGCACGGCCGTTGACTCGCAAGGTCTCTTCCAGACCAGGGACCATGAACAACATCCCGACCGCAGGATGCGCCACCAGATTGGCATACGAGTCGAGGCGATTGTTCCCGGTCAAGTCGCCGAACGCGATCCGATGCCGGTCCAGCACCCGCACGAAGCCGGGGGGTCCGCCACGGGGTGATGCGTCGGTCGCCGTGCCGTCGCTGGTCGCCAGCACGAACAACGGCGACCGGGCGATGAATCCCTCGACCGTGACGTCGACGTGATCGATCGTCTTGTTCAGGACCAGATCGCTGGGGTCACGATAGATCGACCGCAATCCGGCCAGGTCCATCACCTCACCACGATCATCTGGGCCTGCATCGGTCGGGGTGGAGGCCTCCATGACCGAAACCCTAGTTTCCGTCCCGACCTGCGCGCTGTTCATACCTGACCTTCGCCGGCCGAGGCTCCCCCGTATGACCGACAGTGTTGCTGCGATCAACGCCCGCATCGCTGGGATCCAGAGCCGCCTCGCCCAACTGGATCGTCCGGCCGTCTCGTCCCAACCACTGGGCGCGCTCAACGACGACTTCGGTCAGATCCTCAACGCGACCGCTGGCACCAACGCAGCGATCGGCCCCGCCGGTACGACCGGGCTACCGCTCACGCCGGCGGAACGGCGCTCCGCCGGGTCCTACGGACCCCTCAGCCCACCACCGGAGTTGGTGATGTACGGCAATGGGCGGGTCCCAGCCGAAGCACTTCAACCGCTCGAGACACACCCCGGACATTCCCTCTGGGCGCCGGCCGCCACCGCCTTCGATCAGATGGTCCGGGCCGCAGAGGCCGATGGAATCGAGATCGGGATGACCGACAGCTACCGTCCGCTGTCGGTTCAGGAACGACTGGCCCAGGAGAAGGGTCTCTACAGCCAGGGCGGTCTGGCCGCCACGCCCGGCACCTCGAATCACGGCTGGGGCCTCGCAACCGACCTCGATCTCGATGCCGATGCTCTCGCATGGATGCGCCAACACGGCCCCGACTACGGATTCGTCGAGGACGTTCCCCGGGAGCCATGGCACTGGACCTACCGCCCGGCGACCTGACTTCTGCGGTGAGCGAAACGCGTCGGTGCGCCAGTTCAGGTCGGAGGCCGAGGCGTCGGCCTCGGCAACGGCGGCAGCGACGCCCCCATGGCGGCTGCTGCCTGATTCGCCTTCACGATCTCGGCCGCAACCTCCTCCCGATGAACGGTGACGCTTCGAGGGGCCTTGATCCCGAGCCGCACCTGATCGCCCTTGATCTCGATCACGGTGACGATGATGTCGGCGCTGATGACGATCGACTGATTGGGCTTCCGGCTGAGTACCAACATCAGGACATCACCAGTGGTTCCTGAGTGCTGTAGCGGGCTCCGTCGAGGACGATCTGTCGAGCGCGTTTGAGATTCTTGTTGACCACGATCGGCCCGAGCAGATTGGCCGTGATGCCGACCGGTTGATCTCCCTCGAGCTGCACCGACAGCAGCAGGAAGATCTCCGAGTCAGCGGGATCATCCAGCCCCAACTCCTCCTGGACCACATCAGGGACATCGATCTCGTAGTCGGGAAAGAAGTCCCACGGCACGGTGGCCAGGAAGGCCACTTCCGGCTCCTCGACGCTCTGCAACCAGAAGTAGTAGTCGTCATCCTCGATCTCGACCACCACGTAGGACGTCGATGAAGCGAAGCCGAGCAGACCACCCCCGAAATCGATGGGGGCATCGTCGCGCACGTCCATTTCGCCGAATCGCGACGAGGTTACTCTCAAGCCTTTCAACCTAGCTCACGGCCCGCAATTCCGGAGTCTTCTCCCGCAACCGAGCCCAACGCGATCGCGCCGGGTATCGAACGCCCAGCGGATCCATCGTCCCCATGATCATCGCCGGCAACAGGCTCACGGTGCGCCGCTTCGGCATCGGCCTCCGACATCATCGACGTCACGAATCGACCGAGATAGACCAGGCCGGCCGCGCAGACCAGTACGACCAGAACGAAGTGACCGAACGCCACTTCGATGCGCTCTCGGCCGGTGGCGGCCCCGATCAACGACGAACGGCCCAGGAACAGACCCAACAGAAGTCCTGCTCCCAACAGCCGATTGTCAAGAGCCGAAGCCGGCGACGATTCGACGAGCTCCACTCGTCGAGTGCTGATCTCGGCCTTCTGATCGTCATCACTCATGGGTCACGTGCGCCGTCAACGCCAGCAGCAGCGACGGGTCGACACGGCGGCCGGCCACGCTGACCAGAGGAACGCTGCGAGAGATCAAGCCGAGCAGATAGAGCGGCTCGGCCTCGTGGGCCACGTCCAAGACGACGTTGCCACCGATCTCGTGCAGCATCCCGAAGATCTTCCTGGCCGACAGCGACTCGTCGATCGCCAGCCGAACCAGACCGCAGCCCGCATGGCGTAGACGCTCGAGCTCGGACTCGACGGCCGACCCGATGGCAATATCGAGGACCACCACCAGTTCTCGTTCCGTCCGCCGGCGTAGACGCTCACCCAGGTCGCGGCTGTTGCGTACGATGCGATCTTTCTCGACGCCCGGGACCTCGGCAAAGGTCGTCACCACCAACAGGTCCGCATCGGCGCGCTCGGCCACCACGGACCGAGCCGCCTGCAGTGCAGCGTCGAGATTCCCGATGACCGTCACCAGCCCGCTGTCGAGGGGACGCGAGGTGACCGCATCTTCGAACTTTCGCAACTCGGCCCAGAACGAACGTTGGGGTCGGGACTGGAGCCGCATCTCGTCGCCGAGTTCGCGCTGGAGGTGCGAACCGAACGGTCCGACGTTGGATGGCGCTCGGAGATCGACATTGACGTGCGGTGTCCGCGGACGACTGAGTTGAATGCGTTCCTGGATACTGATGGCATCGGCTCGATCGAGCAGAGCGGAGCCGACACCTCCGCCGGCAGCGATGGGACTCGAGGCCCGAGCCGTGGTCGCTCCAACGGTTTCCAGTGCCCGATCGGGGCCAGACACCTGTTCGGCGTCGTCGTGTTCGTCGAACCCGGAGTCGAGCGAATCCTCGGGCGGCCCCGGCGACGCAATGACCTCGAACGACTCGCTGGCGAAGAAGCCAGCCAGGCCTCCGGTGCGGATCTTGTTGGCCTCGTGGATGGTGGCTTGAGCTCCCAGTTCACTGCGGACCTGCGCGAGCAGGGCGCTGAGCTCAGGCCCCGAGTACCGGTGTGGCTGATTCATGGTTCATCCTCTCCGAGATGGGCGATTCAATGAGGCCCTGGGGTTCGACTCGAACCTGGTGTCCGAGCTCGTCCATCGAGAGCACGGGGGCGGGGATCTCCGTGAGCGAGAGCAGTCGGCTCAACGGCCGCCGCAGGCCGCTTGCGGTGAGAATGACGGGCGAGATACCTCGCCGCTCGACCTCGGCGACCTTCATCCGGAAGGCCTGGATGATCTGTTGCAATTCGGTCGGTTCGAGCTGGAAGTCGATACCGCTCAGACCTTCTCGCAAGCTCCCGGCCAATCGATGCTCCAGCACGGGGTCGATGGTGAGTACGGGCAGGACGCCATCCGCTGTTGCGTTGCTGGCCGAGATGGAGGGACCGAGCGCGGCTCGAACCGCGTCGGTCAGGAAGGACACGTCGCGAGCGACACGAGCCCGCTCGCTGACCACATCGATGATGCGCACGATGTCGCGAATGGGGACCGCTTCCGACAGCAGCTCCTGCAGGACTCGCTGGAGCTCGGCAATGGTGAGGTCACTGTTGTGCAGCTCCTCGACCACCGCCGGATCCGTGCGGCGGACCAGCTCGATCAATTCCTTGGTCTCCTGGCGACTCAGTAGCTCGGCGGCGTTGGTCCGCACGATCTCTGCCAGGTGCGTGGTCACCACCGAGGCCCGATCGATGATGGTGGCCTCACCGTTGTCGGCCAACACACGTTGCTCGATCGGGATCCACTTGCCGGGAAGTCCGAAGACCGGTTCGGTCTCGATCGGACCGGGGAGTTCGTCCAGACGTTCCGAGATCACGAGCAGGTGTCCGGCCGGAGCCCGGCCTCGAGCCATCTCGACCCCGTGCAGCATGATGGCGTATTCGCCCGAGCCGAGTTCCATGTTGTCGCGGGTGTGGACGGCCGGAATGATCAGTCCGAGCTCGAGGGCCAGCTTTCGACGCAGCGCTCGAACCCGGTCGAGGAGATCGCCGCCGGCGGCAGTATCGACCAGGTCGACCATGTCGACGGCCAACTCGAGACCGAGGGCCTCGGGCCGGATCTCGGCTGCCAATTGGGCCGGATCGTCGGGATCGAAGACGGGTTCGTCGTCCAGAACTTCGACGCCCGAGGCCGACGTCAATGGTCGCTGCTCGAGCCGCCGACTCAACAAGACCATGGATCCTCCGACAACGACGAACGGAACGAAGGGCAGACCCGGTGCCAACCCGAGCCCGATCACTGCCAGTCCTCCATAGCGAAGTGCCATGTACTGAGCGCCGATCTGGGCAACGATGTCGGACCCGAGATCGGACCCACCGGCGGCCCGGGTCACGATGATGCCACTGGCGATCGAGATGAGAAGGGCGGGGATCTGGGAAACCAGGCCGTCACCGACAGTGAGTACCGAGAAGGTCTTCCCTGCTTCGGAAAGCCCCATGCCCTGTTCGACCACGCCGATGATGAGCCCGCCCAGCAAGTTGACCACCGTGATCAGGACACCGGCGATGGCATCGCCCTTCACGAACTTGGAAGCCCCGTCCATGGCGCCGTAGAAATCGGCCTCCTGGCTGATCTCGGCTCGCCGCACCCGAGCCGATTCCTCATCGATGAGGCCCGCTCCGAGGTCGGCGTCGATCGCCATCTGCTTGCCCGGCATGGCATCGAGCGTGAAACGGGCACCAACCTCGGCAACCCGGGAGGCGCCATTGGTGATCACGACGAACTGAATGATGACGAGGATCAGGAACACGACCATCCCGACGATGATCGAGCCACCCACCACGAACGATCCGAACGCCTCGATCACACCACCGGCGGAACCCGACGTGAGGATGAGCCGAGTCGAGCTGACGTTCAGCGACAATCGAAACAGGGTGGCGACCAGCAACAACGAGGGAAACGAAGCCATGTCGAGCGAGCGTGACGACAGAATCGTCGTCAGCAGAAGGGTCACGCTCAGCGCGATGTTGATCGACAGCAGGAAGTCCAGAACGGCTCCCGGGAGCGGGATCACCATCAGGGCCACAATGCCGATGACAAGGGCCGATACCAGGCCGCCTGCGCGGGAAGCTCTCACAAATCCTCAGTCGTGCCGGCCTTCCCTGGCGGACGGACAGACCTTCGTGGTCAACCTGGAGATTCGGCCGCCGGCGTCGGAGTAGTAGGGCTGGGCGCGACAGATGCGCTGCCTCGTACCGATCAGGCGTCGATCAGTGGGATCTTGGACGGCGGGATCCGGACCTTGCGAGCCGTCGCAGCCGTCCGGTTCCGACGAGGCCGCATCACGAAGGCCAACACGATGGCCACGGCGGCGAAGAACGACTCGGGAATCGGCTGGCCGACGTCCACGGTGGCATGGAGCGCACGTGCAAGGGGTGGCGAGTCCACGATCGGGACACCGTGCCGGTTCGCTCGCTCTCGGATGCGCCAGGCGAGTTCGTCGGTGCCCTTGGCCACCACCGTCGGAGCCGAGCCGTCGCCCGAATAGGCCAGCGCCACTGCGAAGTGGGTGGGGTTGACGACCACGACCCGGGCCCCACCAACCGCACTGAGCATCTGGTTGCGGGTGATCTTGGCATGGGCGGCCCGGCGGCGGCTCCGAATCATCGGATCGCCCTCGGAGCTGCGATGTTCCTGTTTGACTTCCTGCTTGCTCATTCGGAGTTGCTTGGTCGTCCGCCAACGTTGGAACCCGTAGTCGGCCAGACCGACGACGGAACCGGCGAACGCTGCCAGCCGCAGCAACAGAATCGACTGTTCGACCAACAGCTCGGTCGAGACGCCGAGATCGACACCGTTGCCTCCCAGGTGTTCACGCGTCGCGGCATAGAGCGTGGTCGAGATCAGGACACCGAGCACCCCGAGGCGAATCAGCGATTTGGCGGTTTCGGCCAAGGCCTCGACACCGAAGATGCGTTTGAACCCGGCCTTCGGTGAGATCCGATTCCATTTCGGTTTCAGAGGTTCACCGGTGAACACCACACCCCCCTGAACCACCATGCCGACGATCGACCAGATCATGATCATGATGAACAACGGAGCGATGGCGAGGGTCGAGCCAGCCGCCAGATCACCGAAGGCGGCCATGGCAACGGACATCTCACCGGTCGAACCGGCAAGGATCAGTGGTCCGAACTCCCGCTCGATGACATGGCTCAGGTTGCCGACCGTCCACGGCAGTACGAACGTCGCCGCCAGCAGACTGACCCATTGAACGAGATCGACCGAACGCGGGATCTGACCCTTCTTCTTGGCCTCTCGCAGGCGCCGAGGTGTCGGCTTCTCCGTTTTCTCTCCACTGTCGGCCGCCACGGACTAGCTGCCGATCACGGTTGCACCCCAACGCAGCCCCGCATCGAGCAGGTTGGTGGTGGCGTTGGCCATCAGGGGAAGTCCGAGCGCGAGAACCAGAAGCAACACCAGCGACTTGACGCCGAACCCGATGGCGAGGATGTTCATCTTCGGTGCCGCACGGGTTGCGATGGCCAGGGCCGCTTCGGCCAAGGTCAATGCGGCGAGGACGGGGAAGGCGATCTCCAACGCGGCCACGAACAAGAGGCCGAGCCCGTCAGCGATCGTCGGGCCCAGGCGACCGATCTGAACCGAGGCGAGCGGGGCTGCCTCGAAACTCCGGAGAATTCCTCGGAGGATCAGAAGATGGCCGTTCAGGGTGATCAGGAGCACCAGGGAGACCATCTGGAAGAGCCGTCCCACCGGTGTCGACTGGCTCTGGGTCATCGGATCATAGAGCGCGCCGGCCGACAGCCCAGCGCTGAGGTCGATCATGGAGCCGGCCAACTGGAAGGCTGCGAGCAACACCTGGATCATGAACCCGAATGCCAGCCCGACCAGCACCTGACCGAGAACGGCAAAGACCACTTCCGAGGTCTGGAGCGGTAGTGCAAGGGGCGAACGGGTTGGGGTTCCGGACACGAAGAGCATCCCGATCGACACCGCCACGGCCAGACGCACCCGCACGGGAACCAACCCACCGTTGAAGGGGGGTGCTACGAGCAGCACGGCAAAGATCCGAGTGCTCAGAAGGAGGAAGGTGACGAGCGTTCCGGTGGCGATGTCGACGTCCATGCTCCGGCGTCCTAGGAGATGTAGTTCGGTAGTTGCAGGATCAGGCCGCGAGTGAAGGTGACCATCTCCTGTAACATCCAGGGCCCGGAGATCACGATCACCAGACCGACTGCGGCGAACTTGGGAACGAACGACAGCGTCGGTTCCTGGATCTGGGTCACCGACTGCAGGAGACCCACCACGACGCCGACGATGATCGCGGTCAGCAGGATCGGCGCCGAGATGCGCACGGAGATCCACATGGCGGACGTGATGATCTGCATGACATCGGCTTCAGACATGAGAGCTCTCCCGAACCTGGTGATGGGGCGCGCCGAGGTCAGACATAGCTGGCCAGCAGGGCTTCGACGATGAGGGACCAGCCGCCGACGAGGACGAACAACAACAGCTTGAACGGCAGCGACACGAACACGGGAGGCAGCATCATCATGCCGAGCGACATCAGAACGCTGGCCACGACCAGGTCGATGATGAGGAACGGGATGAAGATGACGAATCCCATGATGAAGGCGGTCTTCAACTCCGAGAGGACGAAGGCCGGAATCACCGTCGACATGCCGACCTCTTCGATCGAGGCCGGTCGTCCGCCGGGTGTGGCATCCATCATCATGTCGAGCTCCTCACCCCGGGTGTTGGCCAACATGAAGTCCCGCATGGGCACGGTGGCCCGGTCATAGGCCTCGCTCTGATCGATCTGACCGTCGAGATACGGCTGGAGTGCATCCTCGTTGACGGCCGTAAAGGTGGGGGCCATCACGAAGAGCGACAGGAACAACGCCAGGCCGATGATGACCTGGTTGGGCGGAACACCCTGCAGCCCGAGCGCGTTGCGGGTGAGCGACAGGACGATGGCGATACGGGTGAAGCTGGTCAGCATGATCACCAGCGATGGGGCCAGCGACAGGATCGAGAGACCGACGATCAGGAGCACGGACTGGCTGGGGGAATCACCGCCGATGTTGATCGAGACGTCGCTGCCGTCGTCGGTCGCTGGCTCACCGTCGACCGAGGGAACGACCGGTACCGGAATCTCGGGCGGGGTGATCGTCGGGGCAGGTTCG
>CALACD010000218.1 GCA_937890445.1 uncultured Acidimicrobiia bacterium
CTCCCCCTCTACTTCCACCTCCATCTCCACAATTCTCGTGGTTCGACGATCGCCACCTACTACGAAGCGCTGCAACTGGGTGTCACCGAATTCGACACGTCGTTGGGTGGGATGGGCGGTTGCCCGTACTGCGGCAACGGGCGGTCGGCCGGCCACGTCCCGACCGAGGATTTCGTCGATCTGTGCCACGAGATGGGAGTCGAGACCGGCTACGACCTCGACAAGCTGATCGAAGCGGCGTGGATCGCCGAGGAGATCGTCGGACATCCGTTGTGGGGCCATGTCTCCAAGGCGGGTCCCCGGCCCCGAGGTCAGGAGCTGTATCCACTGGACATGCCCTTCGTGGAGACCTTGGAGGAGGCTCGTCACTTCAAGAAGGGACCGGAGGTGTATGCCGGCCAACTCTCGCCCTGGCAGAAGGGCAGTGCCATGAAGAACTGACGCCGGCGGCCGTCGTCAGGCCGTCGACACGTCCCACAGGTGGTGCACGGGGTCGTGGATCAAGTAGCGAGCGAACGATTCGACGGTGAAGGCTGCGCCGTCGCTTCGGTATCCGGTTCGGGTCCAACCGTCCTGGTCGACGGTTTCGAAGAGGGTGGCCAGGGACTCGGCCCATTGTGTCAGCTCGGCTGCGACCGCGATCGGGTCGGCTCGGCCGTAGCCCTTCTCGAGCGCCGACTCGTCCTGGTCCCAGTTGGGGTACTCCGGACCCTCGTGCTCGAGCATCAGCCCGAGTCGATGGTGGTACAGCTCATAGACGTCACGTACGTGGAAGCCGTACTCGAGCGGCGACCACTTGTCGGGCCGAGGTCGGGTCCGCAGCCAGGTGTCGTCGCCGCCCAACAGCTCGGCGAACGCAGCGGCGTTGTGGCGAATCATCGACGGAATCTCGGTGACGTCCAACGAGGTGACATCGAGGTGGCATTCGTCGCACGCACGCTGCAACACCCAGGTCCAGTCCTTGTTGTCGGGAACCAGATCTCGTTCGGTCATTTCGGTGTCCTTTCCTAGGTGCTCCCAGGCGCCGTTGCCTCGAGTCTTCGATCCAGGCATCAGCGTAGATGGCAGGCGTGGCCGATCTCTCGCAATATTGCATCAGCCACCACGCGGTCTTCACCAGCGCGGTCGAGCGCCCCCTTCTCGAGGTCGACCCTGACCTCATGGCTGACACCGGCGGCCGTGTCGTCGAGGTGGGCTACCGCGACGTGGGCCCGGTGGTCGCCCTTCTTGGGTCGGTCCGAAACCAGCGCCGCGGTGCAGGCCACGCCGAGGAGATCGGTGGCGTCGGGTGCGAGATGGCGGGCCCGTCGCAGACAGGCCTCGGCCATGGTGCGGGCCGTGGACTCCGACACGGCGCCGTTGGCAGAGCCGCCGTTCGGATCTTCGGGGCGTGTCGTCGACCACGGTTCGTCGTCATCGACGGCCAGAAGATCGGCCATCGCTGTGGCCGCGTAGGGAACACGGATCTCGAGAATGGTTCGCGACGCCCCCGGAACGTCCAGCAGATCGGTGATGGCGGCGTTGCCACCTCCGGCGATGGCGAGGACGATCAGAACGGGCGAGTCGTGGATGGCGCGCACCAGCTCGAGCCGATCGGCCGGGGTCAGCAAGAGCGGCTTGGTCGGTGCCGGCTCGGTCACTCGTGGCCCCACGGGATGTCCGAGGTATCGGGAATCGGACGCCCGTCCAGGGCTGCGTTGAACTGAGGTTCACGTTTCTCCAGGAACGATCGCCCGCCCTCGATGGCATCGGGATGGTGATCGGTGACCGCGGTGCGTGCTGCGATGTCCTCCAGGGAGTGGGCCCAGGTCTGTTCGGCTGCCAAGTAGATGGACCGCTTGAGCATGCGCATGGCGGCCTGGGGACCGTTGGCCAGTTCTCGAGCCAGGTCCATGGCCGCAGGTAGCAGATGCTCGTCGTCGGTGACTTCGTGAACCAGACCGAGCCGATGCGCTTCGCTGCCGCTCACGATCCGCTTGCGCATCATGAAGTCCATGGCTCCGGCGACGCCGAGCTGTTGGACCAGGAGGTAGTGGCCGCCTTCGTCGGGGAGCAACCCGAACCGGAGTGTGGCGCTCCCCATCTTGGCCGTGTGGGTTGCCAGGCGGAAATCGCAGGCCAAGGCCAGGGAGAAGCCGGTTTGGATGGCGAATCCGTTGATGGCGGCGATGGTGAGCTTGTCGAGGTTGCGAACGGCCGTGTTGACCGTCTGGCTGATGACCCGAAGTCCGTTGTAGGTGCTGGCCGGGTCGCGGTGGCCGCCCGGGATCGGGGGCAGGGTCGCGTTCGAGCGGTCGGGGGAGCGGCCGCTCAGATCGTCGCCGGCCCAGAAGGCGCGACCCTGGCCGGTGAACACCAGTACCCGGATGTCGTCGTGCATCTGGGCCTGGGTCAATGTCTCGACCAGATCGCGTTTCATCGGTGCGGTCGACGCGTTCATGGTCTCGGGATTGTTGAAGGTGATCACGAGGATTCCGGGGTCCTCGATGGTGGTTTCGAATCCGGTGAACGTTCCTGTTTCCATCCGAACTGTCTAGCTCGTCGCCCGTGCTTGTACGGAACCGATCTCTGCATCTACCGTCGTTCGATGCTGCAGCGATTCGGGACGCTCTTCGTCGGCCAGGTACATCACGAGGATCTCGGGTTCGATGCAACGCCGGTCAACGAGCGCTGGTACGACGATGCCCACCTCGCCAGCCCGTTGCAGACCACGCAAGAGTTGGCCCGGGTGATGGACGACGTCGGTTTCGACACACTCTGGTTGGCCGAGCATCACTTTCAGCGAGAGGGATACGAGTGCATCCCGAACACCATTCTGATGGCGACCCACCTTGCCGGGAGGACCGAACGCCTGCGTTTCGGTTGCGGCTTCAATGTGTTGCCGACCTGGCATCCGATCCGATTGGCCGAGGACTACGCCATGGCCGACATTCTCACCGGGGGTCGGGTCCGGATGGGGATCGGTCGGGGCTATCACCCCCGCGAGGTCGAGGTGCTCCGGGTGGCGTCGGCAACCAACGAAGATGCACGAGAGTTGTTCGAGGAGCAAGTCGAACTGCTGATGAAGGCGCTCAAGGAGCGCTCATTCAGCCATCACGGTCGCTTCTATGATCTGCCGCCTCGGATTCCGTATCGAGGGTACGAGTTGGAAGAGCTCACCTTGGTCCCGAAACCGCAGAACTCGCTGGAATGCTGGCAGCCGATCGTCTCTGCCAGCGACCGTGCCCTCGACTTCATGTTGGATCACGGCATCAGTGGCTTCGTGGGCGGGGGTGCGGCGTCGGGCGGCGCATCGGAGACGGTGGCCCGTCGCTGGCAGGAGAAGCTGGCCGACCGTGGTTCCGAAACCGAGTTGGGAGCCGGCCTCATCTTCGGCTTCTCGTTCCTCCTGGCCGACACCGAGGCCGAAGCCAGGAGAATCGGTCAGCCCATCCTCGAGGAGTACCAGAAGATGTTCGCACCGCTCGGCTTTGCCGGAGACGTCACCGACGCCCAATTGCGTCACATCGGCACGAGAGGGGCGGGGGCAGCAGCGGGCATTGGTGGCCTCGACGAGGCCATCGAGAGCGGATCCTGGTTGGTCGGGCCGGCGGAGAAAGTAATCGAT
Source organism: uncultured Acidimicrobiia bacterium (assembly GCA_937890445.1). GTDB lineage: Bacteria > Actinomycetota > Acidimicrobiia > Acidimicrobiales > SZUA-35 > JAHECQ01. The sequence continues at coordinate 3,608 of CALACD010000218.1, forward strand.
GCCTTCGGTCGGCTGCAGGCGCAGTACCCGGGTCTGGAAGAAGTGATGGTGGCCCAGCCTGTCGGTGCTCAACCCTCCGTGGTCCTGGAACAGATGCAGCGCTTCGGCGAAGAAGTGCTGCCGGCGTTCACGTCCTGAGCTCCTCGGCGATCACGCCTGCGGCTGCAGCCACGCCAGAACCGGCGAGGGGTGCGTCCATGGCCTGGAGGCCGGCCTCGATCGAGCCGAGGGTGCCCAGCAGCATCGGGGGGTTGAGGTGACCCATGTGGCCGATGCGGAACGCTCGACCGTCGAAGGCGCCGAACGGGATGCCCAATGTCAGCCCCATGCGAGATTCGCAGATCGCGCGAAGGCGCTCGCCGTCGATCGACCCCGTGAGCACGGTGGTCACCGTGGCGGCCCGGGCGTCGGGGTCGCCGACGTTGAGCGACAAACCGTCTGGTGTCGACCACGCGTCGACGGCGGCGTGAACCGAACGGGCCAGGACGTCGTGACGGCGCCAGACGTTCTCCAGCCCTTCCTCGGCCAGCATGTCGAGCGCCTCGATCATGCCGTAGATGTGTGAGACGGGGGGTGTGCCTGCGTACTGGTAATAGTGGGGTGCTTCCTTGTCGAGTCGTGGGCCCCAGTCCCAGTAGCCGGTGTGGAGGTCGGAGGTTTCGTAGGCGGCCAGTGCCTTACCGTTGGCCCATACGAACGCCATGCCGGGCGGAACCATCAGACCCTTCTGGGTTGCCGCCACCGTGACATCGACGCCCCAGGCGTCCATCTCGTAGCGAACGCACCCGAGCGAGGCGATGCAATCGACCATGAAGAGAGCAGGATGGTCGGCCGCGTCGATGGCGGAACGGATCGCAGCGATGTCGTTGCGGACCGTGGTGCCGGTGTCGACCTGCACCACGAGAACGGCCCTGAGTTCGTGGTCGACGTCTTCCCGTAGGCGGGCTTCGACCGCAGCCGGGTCGACGGGACGGTCGAGGGAGCCCGGAAGAATCTCGACGTCGACGCCTGCTGTTGTCGCCAGCGCGCCCCAGGCCGGAGCGAAATGGCCCGATTCGAGCACCAGGACCTTGTCTCCGCGGCTGAGGGTGTTGGTGATGGCCATCTCCCAGGCACCGTGCCCGTTCGAGATCGTCAGGAACACGTCCGCCGTGGTCCGTGCGATCGCGGGAAGCTCTTGCTTGAGTCGATTGGTCATCTCGACCAGTTCGCCGTCGTAGATGTTTGCCATCGGTCGATGCATGGCATTGAGGACTCGATCCGGGACGATCGAAGGACCGGGGATGGCGACCATTGGTCGGCCGAACTGCAGCGTCATGGCGACAGTATTGCAGCTTCGACGAGTTGTGCTCGTTGGGAGTGCCGACGATGGCCCGGCTAGGTTCGCCACCATGGATCTAGGAATCAGTGGCAAGAAGGCAGCGGTAGCAGCAAGTTCGGCCGGGCTCGGGCTCGGCGCTGCGAAGGCGTTGGCGGTCGACGGCGTTCAGGTGGCCATCTCGGGTCGTGATCCCGAGAAGTTGGCCGCAGCCAAGGCCGAGATCGAGGCGGTCTCGGGCCGGAGCGACGTCATCGTCATCGAAGCCGACGTGTCCAGCCCGGCCGGTGGGCGGGGCTTCGTCGAAGCCGCCATCGCCCGGTTGGGTCAGGTCGACATCCTGGTCACCAACGCCGGGGGCCCACCGCCCGGGAGCTTCGCGAACACCAGCCTCGACAACTATCAGACTGCACTCGACATGAACCTCCTGTCCATGATCGAGATGTGTCGAGTCGCCATCCCGGCCATGCAGGAGCGGGGGTGGGGAAGAGTGTGTGCCATCACCAGCGTGGGTGTGAAACAGCCGATCGGGTTCCTGCTGGCGAGTTCGGTGGCCCGGGCCGGGCTCACCAGCTTCCTCAAGATCACGGCCCGGGAGATCGCCGCCAGCGGCGTCACGGTCAACTCGTGCCAACCCGGCACGCACTGGACCGACCGGGTCAAGAAGATCATGGACGAGGACGCAGCGGACAAGACCAACCCGGCCAACATCACGGGTGACCCCGACCATTTCGGCCAGGCGGTCGCCTTTCTCTGCTCCGAACAAGCCCGTTTCATCACCGGAACCGGCCTGCTGGTCGACGGTGGTCAAGCCACCGGTTTGCTCGATTGACCCCTGCTCCCTCGGTCCTGCGCCGGTCCATGGGCGGGGATCGTCGGGGCCTGTGACCGAAACCCGACTATGTTGATCGGCTTTATCATGATAAGGTGACGGGGTGCGATCGTTCTTCTCGTTCCCGTCCACCGTCAGCGAGGTCGCGGCCCGCGTGGTCGCCACCGGAGTCGTGGCCCAGTGCCTGCTGTTCCTCTTCACCGGATCGGGCTGGTGGTTGTTGCCGCTCGTCTAC
>CALACD010000219.1 GCA_937890445.1 uncultured Acidimicrobiia bacterium
GAGCACGACCTCATCCCCGACCGCGACCCGGGCGCCGACCAGCCCGTCCTCGTTGGACCCGTCGAGAATGACGTTCGATCGGAAGCGGCGCTGATCCCACTGCCCCAGGCTCGTTCGGCTGACCAACGACATCCTGGAACCCCCGCTGTCGTGGAACGACCCTCCCGGCCCCTGCCACGACACCCAGTCGGCATCGTTCTCGACATCCATCGGGTTCTCGTAGGTCGCACCGTGGTCGCTCGGCGCACGCAAGGTCACGTCGCGTTCCAGCCACCGACTGAGTACTGCGTCGTCGGCCGTCTCGACGCCGTCGGGCAGCGTGATGATCACCTCGCCGTCGCGATAGCTGGCCGAGGCGAAGAGGAGCTGGGGGGCCCGTCGGGCCGTCAGGACCTTGCCGGTGTCGAGATCGAGAATTCCTCGAACTCGGTCGCCTTCGATCCCGGCGTCACCGACCAGGGCAGCGGTGACCCGCTCGCCTCCCAGCGACTTCACCGGATACCGCCAGATCTCCGCCACTCGGAGCTGGAGCGAAGGGGAAGCGGGATCGACGAGAGGTCCTGCTGCATTGGTCATGTGGTCACCTCATGGCTTGCCAGACGATAGCGACGGCGATACAGCAACCAGGCCGGGACGGCCGCCAGCAACGGTAGGAGCAACGACACCATGCGATAGGCCAAGGTTGCCAATCCCGCGCTCTGCGCGCTGATGCCCGACAGGACGAGAAGCGCCAGGAGAGTCGCTTCGACGAAGCCCAGACCGCCCGGGGTGATGGGGATCATCGACATCACGACGGCGCCGGCGTAGGCCAGCAGCACCAGACTCAGGCGCGGATCAGCCCCTACTGCGTAGAGGGCGCAGACCAAGGCCAGATAGTCGAAGGCCCAGTTCAGTGCAGCGGCGGCGAGAACGGCCCGCCAACGGTCGCCCAGTGCACTCACCAGTCGATCTCGCTCGACGAGGAGCCGGTCGGGGTCGATCTGGCGACGCGACCGAGTGCGGCGTGTCGCCAACCCGACGATCCGATCCAATCCTGAGCCCAGGGCTCGAAGCGGACGGTCGAAGGCGACGGCCAAGGTCCCGAAACCGATCAGCAGGACGAACATGACGGCGCCGGCTCCCGCCACCAGTTCGAGACTCTCGGGGATGGGGGCACCGAGGACCGCCAGGAGCAGCGCCGTGGCCGGAATGGCGAACAGCGCGGCCGTCGACAGGATGGATGTCGCAGCCAGCGCGCCGCCGGCCTCGACCGGAGTCACACCGCTCACCGAAAGCATGCGATAGAGCGTGGCGCCGCCCACCGCGGCACCGCCGGGAACCACTCGACTCACGGCGTTCGACACCAGTTGCGACGTGGCAGCCACGAACCACGACACCCGGGGCAAGACGGTACGCATGAGCCACCACACGCAGGCAAAGCTCAGCGACTCCATCACCACCATGACGACGAACCATCCGGGGCGAATGTCGAGCAGGCGCGGCGCGTTCGACCACAGATCGAGAAGGGTTGGCCAGAACAAATAGAGGGCAAGGGCGCCGAGCGCGAAGAACATGCCCTGTTTGAGCCAGGCACCGATCTGGGCCGTACCGGCCGGAGACGATCGAATCGTGTCGACCAGGGCAGCCCGCTGCTTGGTCTTGGGCGAGTCGCGACCGGGCTCGATTCCGGTCGACGGCGGCTCGCTCCTCACAACGGCCCGACCGAGGCCGTCGACCACGTTCGAAGAGGACGACCATATCCATCGAGCAACAGGTCCAGCGTGTGGAGCGGAAGACCGACGATGGCCTGATAGTTGCCTTCGATGCGCTCGACCAGCAGCCCGAATGCTCCCTGGATGGCGTAGGCGCCCGCCTTGCCCGCCCATTCCCCAGTCGCCAGATACCAGTCGATGTCCTCGGCCGACAGCACGCGGACGTCGACCTCGGCGATCTCGACGCTCGATCGGCTGTGCCCGTTGCACACCACGGCGACACCGGTCATCACCTGATGCCGCCGCCCGCTCAACCTCGCCAGCATGGCCCGGGCATCGTCGACGGAGGAGGGCTTGCCGAGGGGGTCGCCATCGACGACCACGACCGTGTCGGCCCCGATGGTCAGATCCTTTCCGTCGGCGACAGTCGCGGCCTTCTCGATGGCCAATCGTTCGACCAGGAGGCGTGCCTCCTCGTCCGGCTTCGGGGTCTCGTCGAGGTCTGCGGGCACGACGACCGGCGTCACGCCGACCTGCAGGAGAAGCTCGAGGCGGCGGGGCGAGGCCGAAGCCAGGACAAGGCGGGGCCTCGTCACCACTCCGCTCTCTGCCATGGCCGCCATCTTAGGCCGGTTTGCTGCTTTAGTTCGATCTCCGGGCTGCCGATACCTCCTGCATGACTCAGGGATCACCAGCTCGAGGATGCATCGGCTGTGGACGCAACTTCATGCCGTGGATCACGACCTGCCCCACCTGTGAGCTGCCCATCGAGAACGGGTTCGAGCCGAGTCTCGAGACGCAACCGGCAGCACCGAGGGCATCCGGATCCAGCGAACAGCTGTGGATCGACATCGCCCTGTCCTCCGATGAACCGGTCAAGGTGGCGCTCCTACGCCACTTCCTCACCGAGCGTCAGTTCGCCTTCGAGGAGTCTCGCCGCTTCGTCTCGATTCGAGCCGAGGATGCAGCCCGGTTGGCGAGCGCGATCGAGCTCTGGGCGTTCCACCACGATCTCCCCGACGACGATCGCCACCTCGACACGCTGCAGTCGACGCTGCGAGAGATCGGCGATGCCGTCTTGACCGCCCTGCATGTCGCCCACCACTCCGCGCTGCCTCGAGTCGTCGCACCTCCGGCATTCGATCTCCGCTAGCGACCGAGGCCGAAGCACGCCGCCCTCATCGGCGTTCCGGGAGGACCACAATCTGCGTTTTCGCCCTTGACCTGCGACACTCGCGGCCATGAGTTTGGTCCTGGTAGACATCGCCGATTCCGTAGCCACCGTCACGTTGAACGATCCTGATCGCCGCAACGCGGTGAACCTGACCATGTGTGCCGAGGTCGCAGCCGCAATGGACGAGATCGAAGCCAACGACCACGTGAAAGCCCTGGTCGTGACCGGTGCCGGTTCGGCGTTCTGCGCCGGGGCTGATCTGACCCACCTCGGCGACTCCGAGGAGGAGGGTCTGCTGGCCATCTACGAGGGTTTCCTCCGCATCGGTCGTTCTCCGCTGCCCACCATCGCAGCAGTGAACGGTCCGGCCGTCGGCGCCGGCATGAATCTGGCCCTCATCTGCGATGTGCGGCTGGCTGCGAAATCGGCGGTCTTCGATGACCGCTTCCTGCAGATCGGCATCCACCCCGGTGGGGGCCACACCTGGATGTTCCAGAAGATCACGGGCCCACAGCCAGCAGCGGCTGCCGTGCTGTTCAGCCAGGTTCTCGACGGCGAGGAAGCGACCCGTGTCGGGTTGTCCTTCCGATGCTACGAGGACGACGAATTGCTGGCTGCGGCCCAAGCCATGGCTGCAACCACCAGCCGGGTCCCCCGCAGCCTCGTGCTCCGCACCAAGCAGACGCTGCAGGAAATCCCGTTCGTTGCCACCCAGAACGCTGCGGTCAGCTACGAACTGGGCCCACAGGCCGACTCGGCCCGGCAGCCGGCGTTCAAAGCCCAGATCCAGGCGTTGAAGGACCGCATTGCTTCCAAGAAGTGATCGGGATGCCGCCGGCGCCTGGCCCTACAGCCAGGCAGCTTCCCACTCGGGCTTTCGGGTTGCCCAGTCCTCGGAAGTGATCGCGAAACGAATGTGGTCCTCCCACACCCCGTTGATCTCCAGGTAGCGCTCGGCGATGCCTTCGGCTCGGACGCCGAGCTTTTCGACCACCCGACGCGAAGCCGTGTTGCGGGGCACGATCGAAATCTGGATCCGATGCAGGTCGAGCTGCTCGAACGCATAGCGGGCCACGAGCACCAGTCCTTCTGGCGTGTAACCGTGGCCGGCCTGGTCCTTGTCGATCCAGTAGCCGACATAGGCATTCTGGAAGGGACCGCGCTGGACCGAGTTGAGGTTGATCTCACCGGCGAAATGACCGTTGACGAAGACACCGAAACCGAATCCTGTGCCCAGCTGCCATTCTCGTTCTCGGGCATGACATCGAAGCGCGAAGGCGCCGCGGTCCTCGACGACGTCAGGAGATCCGGCCGGTCGCAAGGGTTCCCATTTCGTCAGCCAGTCCCGATTTCGGCGGCGAACGTCACGCCACTGCGGGAAGTCATCGGTTCGAAGCGGGCGCAGCTGAACCCGACGGCCAATCAGAGTCGAAGACAAGACAGCGGATCTTAGTCAGACCAACTCCGACGCAACACCGTCGAGCAGGTCGTGCTCGCTCACCACGATCTGCTCGATGGCAAGGTGTCGCATCATCCCCACCAGCACTGCACAGCCCCCCACGATCACTTCAGCTCGATCGGGCGGTAGGCCAGGGTTGTGGCGACGGTCCACCAACGACTCCGTTGCCAAGGTCCGGAAGACGTCTTCGACGGCCTCGCGTTCCAGGACGAACCCGTGGATGGCCGACCGATCGTCGAGATCGAGGAGGCCCAGTTCGACGGCAGCCACCGTGGTGATCGTGCCGCCGACGCCGAGCACCGTGCCCGACCCGATGGCGAGATCGAGAGCGGGGAGCTCTCGCCGGGCGTCGTCGAGATGCAGCTGGATCACCGACAACGCAGCCGAGAGTTCCTCGGGGCGAGGCGGATCCGACGGCAGGTAGTTCGACGTCACCCGTCCTGCGCCCATGTCGGTCGACATCACTCCGATCACGCGTCCATCACCCGAACCAACCGAGAACTCGGTCGACCCTCCCCCGATGTCGACGACGGCAACGAGTTCGCCCGGCGCAACGGATTCCGGATCTCTCGCCGCAACGGCCCCGGCGAACGCCAGTCGGCCTTCCTCGTGACCGTCCAGCAGATCCACCGGCTGCCCCAACACGTCGAGCACGATGGCGAACAATTCGTCACGGTTGCGGGCGTCGCGGGCAGCCGACGTCGCCACGACTCGTGTTGCGCTGGGTGCAGCAGCCTCGATGCGATCCCGGTGCTCGACCAGCACAGCCCGCACCCGTTCCAGCGCCGCCGGTGAGATACGCCCGTCGACGGCGAGCCCTTCTCCCATCCGGGTCATCGGTTGGAAGCGTTCCCGACGATCCGAGTCCACCAGCAACAGCCGCGTGGTCAGCGTCCCCAGGTCGATGACGGCCACGGTCACAAGGGCGTCGTTTCGTCGCCGGCCCAGGTCGACGCGATGCCCGGTTGCGTTGGGTCGAAGGCGACGCCAAGCAGCTCCAGTTGGGCCTCGACCCACTCCCCGACCACATCGTGGGCTCCGCTCAGCAAGTTGGCGTAATGGGCATGGAGGCACTTCACGCCCATCCGAGTGCCGCCCACACCCCCGCTGGGCGACGGCCCGTCGTGGTCGGCGGGAAGCAATGCGTCCCGCTCGGCGGCATAGACGGCATGGGTGGCGGCGATGGCCTCGGGGGCCAACTCCCGCTCGGCCCGCTTCACACCGTGCTCGGCCTCGAGCCGACCGATGGACTTGTTCAGTGCCCGATCCACCAACCAGAACCGGGTCGGCATCGGCCGACCGGACGCGAAGAACGGACCATTGGAAACCACGACCGGACTCCCGTCATTGCGGCGGACGACGACCTCGAAATCGCCCATGGGTCGGCGACCCAGCAGGCGAGTGACGAGCTCGAGGTCAGTCGGAGGCACGACCCCGCAGGAACCAACGCAGGACGAGCAGTCCGACCAACGCGCCGAGGACGGGAAGCAACTTCTTGGTCACGGCGTCGGGTGTGACCGAGAGGATGTCGACCGGTTCCGGCTCGGCCGAGTCGATCTTGCGCACCGTTGGCTTGGCTTCGGCGACTGGCTCGCTGGTGGCTGCCACTTCTTCGGCCGGCGAGGTTTCGTCGCCGACCGCGGCTTCGTTCCCAAGAGCAGTTT
>CALACD010000220.1 GCA_937890445.1 uncultured Acidimicrobiia bacterium
AGACCCGCTGAGACTCACCCAAGACCGCAAATCCCGCTTTTCCGCATCCTGCTAGCGCTCGGACCGAGACGTCCGCTCGTCAGGAATCCACGGGGCCGAGCCTCGCGCGTTGAAGGCTGCGATTCCCGCCGTCGCTTCGTCCGATTGGAACAACCGGGCCGACATCGGCGCCGTCCACTCGAATGCTTCCCCGAGTTCCATGCCGGGCACGGTGGCGATGAGCTCCTTGCAGGCTGCCAACGCCAGCGGTCCGCCCCGAACGATCTTGTCCACGTAGTCCTCGACGGCGTCATCGAGACGATCGGCGGGCACCGCAGCGTTGATCAGGCCCGCATCGACGGCACGTTGCGGGGTGAACCGCTCGGCAGTGAGAAACAGTTCGCTGGCGTCCGAGCGTCGCATCTTGGGCAGGCACACCACGGAGATCACCGCGGGAGCGACACCCAGGCGGGCCTCGGTGAAACCGATCTTCGCGTCGTCACGCATCACCGAGATGTCACACGCTGCGATCAGTCCCACGCCGCCGCCGGTCGCATGGCCGTCGGCCCGGCCGATCACCGGCTTCGGGGCCCGCATGATCTGGGTCATGACACTGACGAAGGTGTGCCGAGCCTCGACGAATCCGGCAACTCCCGGCTGCGCCGCCTTCAGATCGGCGCCGGCACAGAACGTGTTCCCGGTGTTGGTCAGGACGACGACGCGGACCTCGTCGTCGGCCATGGCCCGTTCGAGGGCATCGCCCAGCGCGTTGACCAACTCGGCCGACAACGAGTTCTTCCGTTCGGGCGCGTTGAGGGTGAGGGTGGCCACGCCGGCGACGACGTCGGAAAGAACGATCGGGGGTGCATCTGGCATGGAGTCATCATTTACCATCACGGCCATGGCGTCGATTTTCACCCGCATCATCGAAGGCGAGATCCCCGGAAGGTTCGTGTGGTCCGACGATGTCTGCATCGTCATGCTGGACATCCGACCGCTGCACCCGGGGCATGTTCTGGTGATCCCACGTGTCGAGGTCGATCACTGGATCGACCTCGATGCGTCCACGGTGGCTCATCTGATGCAGGTGGCGCACCAGGTGGGGTCGGCCCAGAAGGCCGTCGTGCCCTGCGAGCGGATCGGTCTGATGATCGCGGGGTTCGAGGTACCCCATACCCATGTCCACGTGGTGCCGCTGCAGGGCATGGAGAACCTGGACTTCCGCAACGCCGAGACCTCGCCCCGCGCCGACGTGCTCGATGAGATGGCCGAGCGGCTACGACAGGCCCTTCGTGATGCAGGGCATGGAGATTTCGTCCCGTAACCTGGAGGCCATGTCTGAACCTCTGCGCCCCAAACAAGAGAACCCACGGGACTTTCTGGACACCGACGGCTTGTTGGCCGAAGACGAGGTGATGCTTCGTGACACGGTCCGTCGCTATGTCGGGGACAAGATTCTGCCCTACGTCGGTGAATGGTTCGACAGCGGAGAGTTCCCGCACAAGGAGGTCTCCAAGGCGGTCGGAGACCTCGGTCTGCTCGGAATGCACCTCGATGGCTATGGCTGCGCCGGATCGTCGGCCATGATGTACGGGCTGGCCTGCATGGAACTCGAGGCCGGCGATTCCGGCCTTCGCAGTTTCGTGTCGGTGCAGGGGTCGCTGGCCATGTTCCCGATCTGGGCCTACGGTTCCGAGGAGCACAAGCAGGAGTGGCTGCCGGCGATGGCTGCCGGCGATGCGATCGGCTGTTTCGGTCTGACCGAACCGGACTCGGGTTCGGACCCGTCGTCGATGCGCACCAATGCCAAGCAGGACCCGGGCGGCGACTGGGTCCTCAACGGCGCCAAGATGTGGATCACCAATGGATCGATCGCCGACGTTGCCGTGGTCTGGGCCCGCACGGACGATGGCATTCGGGGCTTCGTCGTGCCGACCGACACGCCGGGTTTCTCGGCGCCGAAGATCGAACGGAAGGTGTCGCTGCGCGCCTCGGTCACCTCCGAGCTGATCATGGAGGATGTGCGCCTCCCTTCGGAGGCCGTGCTTCCGGGCGTCGCCTCGATGCGAGGTCCGCTGTCGTGCCTCAACGAAGCTCGTTTCGGCATTGCCTTCGGCGCGACCGGCGCCGCTCGGGCCTGCTACGAAGCGGCGCTCGATTACGCCAACAGCCGGGAGCAGTTCGGCGGCCCGATCAGTCGCTTCCAACTGACGCAACAGCGGTTGGTCGACATGATGATCCAGGTCCAGCGTGGCACCCTGGTGGCCTATCACCTGGGTCGACTCAAGGATGCCGGGACTCTGGGGCCGGCACAGGTCAGCTTCGGCAAGAAGGACAACGTGGCGATGTCGCTGCGAGTGGCACGCGAGGCTCGGGGTCTGCTCGGCGCCAACGGCATCACGACCGAGTACCCGGTCATCCGCCACATGAACAATCTCGAGTCGGTCTACACCTACGAAGGAACCAACGAGATCCACACCTTGATGATGGGTCAGGCTCTGACCGGTCACGCTGCCTTCAGCTGAGCACCTCGGCAACGTCGCTGGTCTGCCACAATGGCAGCATGGAAATGGCAGCATGGAACTGAGCGCCGAGGAGATTCGCGTGTTGGGGTGTCTTGTTGAGAAGTCGGCAACCACCCCAGACAGCTATCCGCTCTCGACCAACGCGCTGGTCAACGCCTGCAACCAGAAGAGCAGTCGTGACCCCGTCGTGCAGTACACCGAGCGGCAGGTCATCGAGAGCATGCTGCTCCTTCGCCCGGCCGGGCTGGCACGAACGGTCAGTGGGGCTGGTCGGGTCGAGAAACACCGCCACACGCTGGACGAAGCGCTCGGGCTGGACGACGAACAGTTGGCTGTTCTGTCCGTTCTCGCCCTTCGCGGACCGCAAAGCCCTGGCGAGATCCGAACCAGGACCGAACGCTTCGTCAGCTTCTCCGACGTCGAACAGGTCGAGGGGGTCCTGCGCGGCCTCGCCTCGCGGGACGATCCGCTGACCATCGACCTCGGTCGCCGCGTGGGCCAGAGCCAGAATCGATGGACCCACTTGCTCGGTGGCGAGCCGACGCTCCGCGTCGAGGTGCCCGATGCTTACCGGGAGCCTCGTGCCGTTGCCAGCCCCGCACCTGACGGTGGGGCCATCGGAACACCGCATCTGGTACTCGAAGCTCGAGTCAGTGCCTTGGAGGCCCGGTTGGCCCGCCTGGAGGTCGAGCTCGGTCTCGGCTCCGACGAGGATGCCGAGCTGGCCTGAAGGTAGCGGCCGTCGTCACGACGCCGGCCCGTCGACCGTGGGACCGGGAGAAGCAGAGGCGCCCGACGTCACTGTCGTGACTGGTGATTGACCGCCGCCACTCCAATGGCGCCACTGGCGATGACGAACGAGACCATCACCCCCATACCGACCAGGATGGACGTCGATCCGAACGCGTTGCTGGGACGAAACAGCACGATGATCCCGGGCACGATCGAACCCAGCGATCCGATGGCCATCCAAGGCCCGGCGGCCCGGTGCGCCGTGTCCCACGTCTCGTCCGAGGCCAGGGTGGCCGGTGTGCGAATGCCGGCCCCTCGGTTGCGTGGAAGTCGACCTCTCCACCCCTGGACCGCCACGGCGGCAACCAACGCTCCGGCCCCGATCAACAGCGGACCAAGGAAGAAGGCCAGTGCCAGCGGCATCGCGTCGGAGCTGCCATCGATCGCAGCGCCCAGCAGCACGTCAGAAGCCGAGCGAACGTCCAACGATCTCCTTCATGATCTCGTTGGTTCCTCCATAGATCTTCTGGACCCGAGCGTCTCGCCAGGCTCGGGCGATCGGATACTCCTCCATGTAGCCGTAGCCCCCGAAGAGCTGCAGGCAGGTGTCGGTCACGCGGTTCTCGAGCTCGGTGGTCCACCACTTCGCTTCGGCCGCGTCATCGGCCGTCAGCTCGCCGGCCAGATAGGCCTCGACCTGGCGATCGATGAACACGCGGGCGATATCGAGCTCCGTCTTCATCTCGGCCAGTTTGAACTTCGAGTTCTGGAACGACCCGATCGGTTGTTTGAACGCTTCACGCTCTCTGCAGTAGTCGAGGGTCCATGCGAACGCTGCTTCGGCGTGGGCGACAGCCGACGCCGAGAGCGAGAGACGCTCCCGGGGCAGATTCCCGACCAGCATGAAGAAGCCTTCGCCCTCCTGGCCCAACAGGTTGGAGGCCGGCACACGGACATCGGTGAACGACAACTCGGCGGTGTCCTGGGCATGGAGGCCGATCTTCTCCAGGTTGCGTCCACGCTCGAAACCGTCCATGCCCTCCTCGACCACCAGGAGACTCATGCCGCGGTGCGCCTGGCTGGGGTCGGTCTTGGCCGCCACGATGACCAACGAACTGTTGATCCCGTTCGTGATGAAGGTCTTCGATCCGTTGAGAAGGTAGGAATCGCCGTCCTTGATGGCCGTTGTCCGAACTCCGGCCAGATCCGAACCGGTCCCGGGCTCGGTCATGGCGATCGCAGTCATGAGCTCGCCCGACACGATCCCCGGCAACCAGCGTTCCTTCTGCTCCTCGGTGGTTGCACCCGTGAAGTACGGCAAGCAGATGTCGTTGTGCAGCGTGATGCAGAACCCGGATCCCATCACTCCGGCGGCCATGATCTCCTCGTTGATGACACAGTTGAAGCGGAAATCGTCGACCCCGCCGCCACCGAAGGCTTCCGGCACCTCCATACCGAGGAAACCGCTGGCCCCTGCGGTGCGGAACATCGCCGTATCGACCTTCCCGGCCGCTTCCCACTCGTCGGCGCGGGGGACGATCTCGCGATCGACGAACGAGCGGAAGCTCGCTCGAAACAGATCGTGTTCTTCGGAGTACAAGGAACGCTTGAGCATCATCGGACGGTAGCTCAAGTGACGAGATCACCCCGAGTCGTCCGAACCGCTCTACGATCGCAGGGGTATGCCGCGCACCGTGCTCGTCTTCAGCGGTGGCGACCGCCCGTCTCCCGGCCATATCGCAGCGCTTCCCGAGGTGGACTACGTCGTCGCTGCCGACTCGGGAATCGACCGCGCGCACGAGGCGGGGTACGTGGTCGATCTGGGCGTCGGCGACTTCGACTCGGTCACGGCAATGGGCTACGTCGAAGCCGAACGGGCCGGCACCCGCCTCATCCGTCATGCTCGGGACAAGAACGAGACCGATCTCGAGTTGGCCATGATCGAAGCCCTGGCCGAACGGCCCGATCACATCATCGTGCTCGGCGTCGACGGCGGGAGGCCCGACCATTATCTGGCCAACCTCGCCCTCCTGGCCGATCGTCGCTTCGCTGGGGCCAGCGTTGATGCCTGGGTTCACGGCGCCGAGGTGGCGATCGTCCACGAGCAACGCTCGTTCACCGGTCGGGTCGAGGACACGCTGAGCCTCCTGCCCATCGGAGGTGATGCTCGAGGCGTCCGCACCAGCGGCCTGCACTACCCATTGAACGGTGAGACGTTGGCTGCTGGTTCACCGCGCGGCGTCAGCAACTTCTTCAGCGCACCGGTCGCAGTCGTCTCTGTCGAGCAGGGCACGTTGCTGGTGATACGGCCTGATCGGACCCCGGACCCGAGCCGAGCCCAAGATGATGTGCGACGGGCGATTCGGTGAGGCGGCGACCGACGGACCCGCCTCTTTCCGGCCTGCCCCGATCTCGACGCAGCTGGCCTCAGCGGCTCCTGCTGGTGCTCAATGGATGCAGCATTCTGTCGGCACTCGGCGCAGCCTGGATCCTGCAGGCATCACTGGCCGAGACCGAATCCGTCAACCGGATCCAACTGGCGGGGACACTGACACCACCGTCGCCGTCGACGCCCGGGAGTCGAGTCCTCAACATCCTGCTGGTCGGTTCGGATTCCTCCGAAGGTCTGGATCCGGCGAATCCGGTGAACCAAGACCGGGTCGGTGAGCGCAACGGCGACGTCATCATCATCGTGCATCTCGACGAACGGGACGGGACCGCATCGCTGCTCTCGCTGCCGAGAGATCTCTG
>CALACD010000221.1 GCA_937890445.1 uncultured Acidimicrobiia bacterium
CGTCGGCATCTCGGCCTACTGGATCAAGTTGGGCGAGAACGTGGGTGTTGCCTCCCAGGATCAGGTGCAGCAACTGTTCGACGCATTCGTGGCCAGCCCATCGCACTACGAGAACTTGATCGACCCCGGTTTCGGCTTCATCGGCGTCGGCGTCGTCTACGACGGTCAGGGACGAATGTGGACCGCCCATCGCTTCATGGCCGTGGGCGAAACTCCAGTGACGACGAGCCCGCCACCCCAGAGCCCGGCCGCCGGAACGGTACCGACGAGCTCAGCACCCGTTTCGCCGATCAGCACGACGGCTCCCACGTCGGCGATCGCGGCATCCGGCACGACCGCGACAACGTTCGATGACCCCTCGATGCCCGACCGACTGGCCTTTCGCGACGCGGCACCGTTGAACGCTCCTGCGGTCCTCGCCGTCGTCGCAACGCTCAAGGTTTCCGGAATCTGAGAGCGGATCTCCCACTGTCGACACCGATTCCCGGAAACCGTGGGAGAGCGCGACGGCCCGGCCGTCGACTCAGCGGGCGTACACGAACAATTGCAGTGCGGCCGCAACCATCAACGCCAGGAGGAGGACGGCCAAGGTGGCCACGGTTGCTGGCCTCACGTGAGGTCTCCGGATACGGGGGGAACGGCGGTCGGTTTGGTCCTGAGTGTCACTGGAGTGGCTTCGGGGCGGGGCTCGTCACTGGGTCGAAGTGTCACCTCGGTGCCCGCTGCCAACTCCATCTCGAACGCTGCCGAGCCTCGGTCGACGGCGAGGGTGAGCAGTCCGTACGAATCGACGATGAGGCCGATCGAACCGGTCGGGATGGCGGCGAAGGAGTCAACTCGTCGAGCCGAACGCTCCCGGCGACCGCCGCTGACACTGACGTAGGGGGGCCAGTCGGCGACCTCGACGGGGTCGACGTTGAGTTGAGCATTGCCGAAACGATCGACCCAGAGGACCTCGGCCGTGATCCCATCCTCATCGGTTTGGGAGATCGGCAGCACTCCCGGCATCAGCTTGATGGGATCGATCCGAGTTCCCAGGACCTCGAACGACACGCCGTTGCAGAGATGGGCGGCAATCGGGGCGAAGATGTCGCGCCCGGCGAAGGTCGGGCCAGGGGCAGCCAGGTGGTAGTCCAAGTTGTCCAAGACGATGGCTCCCGTCGCACCGCCCACCATCGACACGGCAGGAGCGAGCAGCCCGTTGTCGGGCCCGATCAAGTAGGCCTGGCCATCGGCCACCTCGATGCAGATGGGGCGGCGTTCGGTCCCGACGCCGGGATCGACCACGGCAAGAACGATCCCGGGCGCCAGGTACTGGACCGAGCGTGCCAGCGCCAGACCACCGGCTCGGACGTCGTGCGGTTCGATGTCGTGGGTGATGTCGATGACGGCCACGGACGGAGCCAGCGTCCGCAGCACCGATTTGACCAGCCCCACGAACTCGTCGACGACGCCGTAGTCGGAGAGGAACGAGACCGTGTCGAACCGTTGACCGTGCATGCCGGTGCCCTGGCTCATCGAGCGCCGAGCTCACGAGAACGCTCGGCGGCAGACTGGACCGCGTCGATCAGTGCAGACCGAACTCCCCGCCGCTCCAGCATCTGTAGCCCGGCTGCCGTCGTCCCCGCCGGGGTCGTCACTGCAGCCCGGAGTTCCGCTGCGGACTCATCCGATTCGAGCAACATGCGAGCCGCGCCCAGCATGGTCTGATTGGCCAGCCGCTCGGCCACCGGGCGAGCCAGGCCTGCGGTGACTCCTGCATCGGCCAAGGCCTCGGCGATGAGGAAGAAGTAGGCGGGACCCGATCCCGACAGCCCCGTGACCGCGTCGAGTTGTGCCTCGGTGACGACGTCGACGGTGCCCACCGCGCCGAGAATGCCTTGGGCCCACTCGATGTCGGCGGCCGTTGCCGAGGTTCCTGCAGCCATTGCCGATGCGCCCGCACCCACCAGGGACGGCGTGTTGGGCATGACCCGGACGACCGGCACCCCGGGGGCCAGCGCTTGCTCGATGGCGGCCAGGGTGACGCCGGCTGCGATCGACATCACGCGTCCCGGCGCTACCAGGTTCGCAGCGACCTCGGTGGTGAGCCACGGCTTGAGGGCCAGGACGGTGTCGACACCGGCCAGGGGCTCAGCCGTGATCGTGACGTTGGGCAGTTCGAGCGTGAGCTGTTCGCGAAGTTCGGCCACGACCTCGACCACCGCAAGCTCGGCCGGTTCGACCCAGCCTGCAGAAAGCAGGCCACCGGCCAAGGCCTGGCCCATTTTTCCACCGCCGACAAGCTGCAGTTTCATGCAGTGCACGCTAGCGGTCCGACCTAGGGGGTGAGCACACCGGATGGATCAGGCGCTTCTGGACTTCCCCGATCCCGGAGCAACCTTGATCACATCCGATGTGCAGAGACAATGTACGGGTCGTTTAGAGAGATTCAAACGCATTTAAGAGAATTTAGACGCGAATCCGATTCGTAGGGCGGGACGGAAGAACTGCTCCACCCACTGGTAGACCGAACCCAGGACACGATCGAGTTCGTCCAGGTCAGCGGCTTCACGATTCCCGAGCTGACCCTGAAGGAAGATGGCTTCCTCCTCTCCGATCGCGAACGCTGCTCCGTACATTCGCCGATTCCGGCGCAACAGATGGGCGTAGAACTCGGCCTGGTTCTCCTCCGGCGCCGGCATGACGAAGGTCTCGTAGGCCAGCGTCCGTTGCTGGAGTCGGAATCGAACCGTGAACACGTCCTTCTCTTCGCCCGTCAGGCGCACGAACCACGAGCGCGGGCCATCGAGACCCCGCTCGACCGCAGCGACGACGGGGTTCGAGACCAATTGCTCACCCAGCCACCCATCGATCCTGGCAGCCAGAGCCTCGAGTTCGGCGTCATCGGCCAAGGCGCTCACTTGACGAGCAGATCGTGCGGGACGACCGAAGCCGGCGGTGCACATGGCACTGGCTCCTGGGTGGCGAGATCCTCATAGAGCCGTCGCAAGCGCGCGGCCGAAGTGCTCCAGGTGTAGGTACGGGCTCGGGCTGCGGCCGAGATCGACATTCGACGACCCAAGACCGGGTCACGAAGAATCGTGTCGATCCAGCCGGCATATTCTTCGGGATCGCGACTCTCCACCAGGTAGCCGGTGTGGCCGTGTTCGACCAGGGTCAGCAAACCACCAACAGCCGAAGCGACCACGGGTACGCCGCAGGCTGCGGCCTCCAGGGCCACCAGCCCGAACGACTCCGACCTGCTCGGCACCAGACAAACATCAGCGGCCCGGTAGTAGGTCGACAGGAGATGGTGGGGTTGCGGAGGCCGGAACTCGACCCGCTCTTGCAGACCCAATGACGAGACGAGGTCCCGGATCCGCTCGACTTCGGTGTCGCCCTCGGTGCCGCTGGCGCCCCCCACGATCCAGAGTCGGGCGTCCTCCCGCTCGACATTGGCCAACGCCCGCACTGCGACATCGACTCCCTTCAGCGGCTGGATGCGGCCGACGAACAGCAGAAGTGGTCGGTTGTCGGTGTCGAGCGCCCAGCGGGCACCGGCCTGACTGCCCGGAGAAAAGAAGGCATGCTCGACACCTGGGGGAACGACTTCGATCCGATCCCGAGACGCGTCATAGTGACGGACCAACTGGTCGGCTTCGGCCGTGCAGTTGGCCAACACGATGTCGGCGCAGGCCATCACCTCCGCTTCGGCGTGGGCCCGCTGCTCGGGCTCGTAGTCACCGAGTTCTGCCTTGACCCGAGCCAAGGTGTGAAAGGTCGTGACCAGCGGCAGATCGAGTTGACGTTTCAGCAGCTGGCCTGCAACTCCCGACAGCCAATAGTTGGCGTGTAGAGCGTCGGGCTTCCACTCCCTGAGGTCCTCGGCAACCCAGTCGGCAAAGGAGCCGACGATGCCAGCCAGTTCCTCCTTGGCCAGATCGGCAGCACCGGCGGGAACGTGGACCACCTCGAAACCGGGTTCGACCTCGACTCGTTCGGGCAACTCGTCGTTCCAACGACGAACATAGACCCGACATTCGAGTCCGGCTTGAGCGAGCGCCGAGACCATCTCCAGCACGTAGACGTTCATCCCTCCGCCGTCGCCGGTACCGGGCTGGGCCAGGGGCGAGGTGTGAAGTGAGAGAACGGCAACGCAACGCACGGCTAGCTCAACCTTCCTTCGGTCCGGGATCTTCCATCCTGTCGCGTGCAGCAACTGCGGTGCCAGCTGTGGCAACGAAGCTCTGATAGACCGCTAGCAGGGCTCGACGTTGTTCGGCGTTCAGTTCGGCCGCCTGTCGAATCGCCGACTCGAGATCGGTCATCGTGTCCCTGCGATCGCCATCGAGGATTCCAGCCCGCACGTAGAGACTCTCGGCCGAGATGTGGAGCGCATCGGCGATCTGCTGGAGAATATCGGACGAAGGACGACGCAGACCGCGTTCTATTTGGCTGAGATAGGGATTCGACACCCCGGCCATCTCGGCCAGCCGACGAACCGACAGCTCGGCCAACCGACGCTGGTCCCGAATGAAAAGTCCGACATCGGTGTCGGCCCGCTGCTCGCGACGCGTCCGTCGCCGACGAGCGTCCTCAGCCATTGCAGATGATGCTCGGCCGGTGCCCGTCGGACCTCATCAGGTCAGCAGACTGTCGACAGAAGCCTCACCGTCACGGTAGCGGCGACCGATCTCGGCCTGAATGGCATCGATCGTCTCGTGGAGGCGGCGACGCACGGCCGACAATTCGGCTTCGAAACTCGAGATGTTCTCGAAGACCTCCGCCAGCCGCTCGACGCCGAGCTGTTCGATCTGGGCCAGGTCGGCCGGTGAGGCGGTGGTGTCGAGCCGCTCGATCATGGTCAGTGCCACCTCGCCAGGAGCCGTGATGCTGACGGGTCGGCCACTGG
Source organism: uncultured Acidimicrobiia bacterium (assembly GCA_937890445.1). Classification (GTDB taxonomy): domain Bacteria; phylum Actinomycetota; class Acidimicrobiia; order Acidimicrobiales; family SZUA-35; genus JAHECQ01. Next base: position 4,895 of record CALACD010000221.1, read on the forward strand.
GTGAGCCACCCGAGACGCCATCGCTCATGAGGTCGGGCAGCTCGAACAGCACCGAGGCGACGTGATCGCCCGGAACCGCCGTCCCGTCGGGATCGCCGGCCCGCCGCCGCACCTCGCGTCCAACGATGTCGAGACGACCCTGGGCCACTCGACGGGCAAGGGATACGTCACTCTCCACCTGGGCACAGCGCACCCGAAGATCTCTCAGCTCCGGCAACGGTCGGGAGGTCAGACCCTTCAGGACGTCGGCCGCGAGCAAGCGCTGAAGTGGTTCGATCACGATCCGAGGGTAGCGGATACGTTCTCGTGTCTGGATCCAGGCCGCAGCTGGATCCCGGCCGGAGTCGATCCGGACACGGCTGGTCTGACATCCAACAGCGCCGGGGAGGAATCACCTCAAAGGAACAACAGCCACAACGGCGCCACCAGCAGATACGAGTCGAGTCGACGCAGGGCCGGCGCCCACATGTCCCCCCGAGGTAAGAGGGCGGAGCCTGCGATCTGGCCGAGAGGTGCACCCAATGCCACAACTGCGGCGAACAGCGGCAGCGTGGCGTTGGTGAACGGATCCGGCAGGACGAGGTAGAGACCGACCGAGACGACAGCCATGGCCACCAGCCCGGCGATCGGTCCCTCCAATCCGTTCGCCGAACCGCTACCGACCAGGAAATCGCCGATCTCGTACGCACTCACCAACAACACAACCGCCACGAACGCCGAGGTCTCCTCCACGGCGAGGATCGACAGCGACCCTGCTGCCACCGCGCCGGGCAGTGCCGCTCGCACGACGAGTTCGGCGAAACGCAGTCGCTCGCCGCCAGCAGGTGTCGTTCCGACGTCGAGGACCGCTTCGCCGACGATGTAGGCGTAGCCGACCAGGGTTGCCGTGCCCAAGACACAGGCCAGCCCCAGGCCGACGGGGCCGAACCAGGCCGCAGCAGTCACGACGCAACCGACCGCGGCGCCGAGACGTCGATCGGTCAGTTCCTGGAGCGACCAGGCGTGCCCGATCTGATAGGCGGCGACCGTCGCCAGAGGTACCAGCACGGCCAGCAACAGGCGAGGTTCGAGATAGGCGGCGGCCATGAGCACGACGAACCACGCCACACCGAGGCTGACTTTCGGACCGTCCGTCCAATGGTGATAGGTGTAACGGCTGCTGCCGGCCGATCCCGACAGCGGCCTCGGCAACCCCGTACCGTGTGGGCGGGCGGCGACCGTGGCTCTGGTCCCTGACGCCGCCATCGAACGCGAGGTCCGGGATTGCGGGGACCGAACCGGGCGATCCCGAGAGTTCATCCGCCCGAGACCGGCGGGAGCACTGCCACCTCATCGTCGGCAGCGACCTGGTCCGAGAGTGCGCAGGGTGCTCCGTTCAGCCACACCTTCGACCCGTCCACGACCTGACCGAACTCGGCCCCGAATCGCTCGCGAGCTGCTTCCAGTACGTCACCGACCGTGGCCCCATCGAAATGGGCCACCTTCTCTCCCGCTGCCTCACGAGCTTGGGCGAAAAGTCGCAGCGCAGTCACCTGACCGAGTCTAGGCCACGTCCCACCGCCCGGTAGGGTGCCCCCATGACGCGAGTCCTTCTTGCCCGTCACGGTCAATCGACGTGGAACGCCGAAGGCCGATGGCAAGGGCAGGCCGATCCCCCACTCAGTGAACTCGGACGAGAACAGGCGCATCTGGCTGCGGCCCACGTCGGGGCCGTCGATCTCATTGCGTCATCACCACAGCAGCGCGCACTGGAGACGGCGACGATCATCAGCAGCACGATCGGCGTTGGGCCGGTGGTGGTGGTCGAACAGTTGCGGGAACGTTCTGCCGGACCGTGGTCCGGGTTGACGCGCATCGACATCGACAACCAGTACCCGGGTCATCTGGCCAGTGGTCAGCGCCCCGATGGGTACGAGTCCGATGCATCGCTGCTGGCTCGAACGATCGACGGTTTGGACCAACTGGCTGCCGACTACCCTGGTGCCACACTCTTGGTCGTGGCCCATGGCGGCGTCATCCACAATCTGGAGCAGCACCTGGGGCTCGAGTCCGGCCGAGTTCCCAATCTCGCCGGTCGCGTACTCGTCCGAGACGAAGAGGGCTGGTTGCCAGGCGAACAGTTGTTGCTGGTGGACATCGACCGGATCAGTGGTGGCGATCCGAACCGCATCTGATGGAGACGGCACAGTCTGATGGAGACGGCACACCACGACGAGACGGCGAGCATCACCATGAACGAGGCGACGAACCATGACGATTGACCTTCGATCGATCTTACGAACGACCGAACAGCCCGAGCTCGATCTGGGTTCGTCCGACGAGCTAAACGTGGTGGTCATCCGCAGCACGAGACGTACCAAGACGGCTCAAGCCCGACTGGTGGGAACCACCTTGGAAGTTCGCATTCCCGCTCGGTTGTCCAAGACCGAAGAGCGCGAGATGGTCGAGTACTTCCGATCGAAGTTCGAACGCAGCCGCCAAACCTCGGCGCTCGATCTGCAGTCCCGGGCCGCCCTGTTGTGTTCTCGCTACGACCTGGAGGAGCCCGGCTCCATTCGTTGGGTATCCAATCAGGTTCATCGCTGGGGTTCCTGCACACCGGACGACCGGGCCATTCGCATCTCCGATCGTCTCGTCGGCTTCCCCGATTGGGTCCTGGACTACGTGATCGTCCATGAACTGGCACACCTCGTCGAGTTCGGGCACACACCCCGGTTCTGGGAGATTGTCGAGCGCTACCCGTTGGCCGAGCGAGCCCGGGGCTTCCTGATCGCCAAGGGCTGGGAGGGTTAGCGCCCCTGGTTCGGTGACGGATCCGTGCTGGCTGCTGTCACCGTCCAGCCGAACGCGTTGCGTCTCGTACCCCGTCCAACTCGGCCAGCACCCGATCGACCTCGTCCAGTTCGAGCTGGAGACCATCGAGATCCCGCATCGTCGGCAACGCATCGATCGCCAACTGTTCCACCAGGGAATCGGTCGACGTCGACGAGGCGACCACCATCGACGGCCCGGAGTTCACGGTCGGTTCGGAAACGGTCGGTTCGGAAACGGTCGGCTCGAGCACGGTGAGCGAGTCTAACCGGCGTCGACGCTTCCCACCGTGAGCGGGAGCCGGGCAAAGGTGACCGCCGAGGGCACCGCATTCGTGACCGCCACGGCACGCTCGGTGTCCGTGATGTCGATGACCACCAGACCGTCTGACTCATCACCGTCGAGACTGGTCCGCAACAGCACGACCCGTCGCCCGTCGAAGGCGACAGAGGACACCCGCTCACCGGGCTGGCCGATCTGGGTTCGGAACAGCTCCGCTCGACTCGAGAACTCGCGGCCGACGAGTACCGTCGACTCCTCCACACCATCGGAGCGGTACGAGATCTCGGTGTACACGTAGGCGTCTCCCTCTGGACTGAGGGCCACTGCTCCGAACGCCGGACGGCGGGGCACCGGGCACACGGTGGCCGTCGGTCTGACCAGGTCGACCTCCTGCCCGATCGAATTCAGGAACAGCAGACCTCCGCACGACTCATCGGCATAGATGAGCGCGAACAAGCCGGCACTGGCCGACAGATCGACGAGCGACCGATCCGTCGCCAGGGCGGCCAGGGGTTCTCGTTCCTTGGTCACGAGCTGCACCCGCTCGATCAGGTTGTCGAGGCCGGTCAGGATCGCCTCGGGCGTCCCGTCACGGAAGCCGACATCCAGCAACGTGCCGCCGAGCTCATTGATCAACTCACGCTCGGCTCCTTCGGCCGGATACCAGAAGACCTCGCCACCAGCGTCCTGGATGACCAGCCCACCGAAGTAGTCATCAGCGGCCAGAACGGCGTCGACCGAGTCGAGTGGCGGCCCCAGCAGCGCGATGTCGTCGGGCTCTCCGGCCGAGATCCCCGACGGCGAGCTCAGGACGATGAGCGGCTCGTAGCCATCGGGACGCACCGGCGAGATCTGGGGAACCGTCGTGGCCACTTGCGTGGCGCCGGCATTGCCGACCGCAACGGTCGGAGCCCCTGTCGTGTCAACGACGGTGGATGTCGTCGGAACGGCGCCGAGATAGGGCTCGCCGATCTCCGCGCACGATGCCGCGAGCAGTCCGAACAGTACGGACACCACAGCCACGCGTACGATGCCGGGCCGGCACTTGGGGGACGGAGGTCGCAACGACATCACCCTTCATGGTGGCACTTCGATGAGCCGTCCCGGTGGCACACGTGCCGGTGGATCGCCGAAACCGGCAACTCGAGCGAAAGGCAGATGTAACCGGCCAAGGCCTGTACCCTCTCGAAGCAGGGCAAACGCCTGCCTCTCACGTCTTCGCATGCGTTGAGTATCGCGCCGGCGAAGCGAGGTCGTCGCTTGTTCCGTTCAGGGCCGCTAGCTCATCTGGCTAGAGCAGGGGACTTTTAATCCCAAGGTGCCGGGTTCGAGCCCCGGGCGGCCTACCACCACCAACCCGTTCACCCGGCGGAGGATCCTGATGCCACGGAAAATGCCCAGTCTCGAAACTCCCTTCAAGAAGGGCGAAAAGGTGCTGATGGCACGCGGCATTCCCGGCATCAGCGAGGGGACCCCGGGCAAGGTCAAACTGATCAACGGCCTGAACAACTGGGTTCGCTACTGGGTTCGTTTCGACGACGGTCGGATGATCGGGCAGATCAGCCAGGACGATCTCGTGCGCCGGGGCCAGATGGACGCCTGGATGGAACGAGAGGTCGCTCGCGAGCAGGCGGCAGCAGCCACCGCAGCAGGACAAGAAGCGCCGACGGCCGCAGTCGAGAGTGCCGCCGGCGGTGGGGGCGGCGCCGCCGATCTCATCCCGGCCCACCTGCTCGAGCGGAGCAAGGCTGCCAAGGCCCGCCGGCTCGGAGGCTGAATCGGTGGTCCGGGCCCGGTTCCGGACCGCGGCAGCACTCGTCGCGTGCTGTTTGAGCGTCGGCGCCTGTAGTTCGATCGATGAGTCAGCGTTCGAGAACGGGCTGCCGACCACACTCGGTACGACACCGCTCTCTCGTGCTTCTTCCGACTCTGCGACCTCGGTCCCGACCGGACCGACCATCCGGACCGAGCAGGACGAGACCACGACCACGGTCACCTCGCCCGGGGCCCCCGCCCCCGACGGCAACGATCCCGACCCGCCGGTGGGGCCACAGGACCCTTTGCCCGAGCCGGATGCGGCCGCTCCGCCTCCCGACCCCGGCGCCGCGGACGGAACCGTCGTTTCGCTCGTATCCACCATCGTGAGTTCGACCACCCGCGCTGACGCCGCCTTCACGCAGGGTCTCGAGTTCCACGACGGCGTCCTCATCGAGGGAACCGGCCTCTACGGGTCCTCGAGTCGCCGGCTGGTGTCCCCGACTTCAGCGACGGTGCCAGCCTCGGCTGCTCTCGGTCCGCAGTTCTTCGGGACCGGGTTGACCGTCTCGGATGGAACGATTCTCCAGCTGACCTGGCGTGAGGGAACCGCCATCATCTCCGACCCCGACACACTGACCGAGCTGGATCGTCTCAGCTACGAAGGTGAAGGGTGGGGTATCTGCCGAACCGACGAACAGTTGATCATGTCGGATGGGACGAGTCAGCTGACGGTTCGTGACCCCATGAGCTTTCGGGAGATCGCCACGATCGAGGTCACGATCGAGGGTCGACCACTCAGCGCTCTGGCCGAACTCGACTGCGTCGAGGGGTCGGTCTGGGCCACGGTCTGGTTGACCAACGACCTGGTCAGGATCGATTTGGCGACCGGCAAGGTGATCGCGGTAGCCGACCTCAGTGCCCTGGCCCCACCGGGCGCATCGGCCGACGACGTGCTGAGTGGTGTGGCCTACCGGGCCGACACCGACACGTTCTACGTGACCGGTAAGCGGTGGGACATGCTCTACGAGCTTCGACTGACCCCACGACCATGAACGGATGGGGCGCCGTCGTCATCGGCTTGGGCCTGTTCGTGAGTGCGTGCAGCCCTCAGGTGACGGTCACCGACAACGGCACGACACCGACGCTGGACGCCCCTCGTGTGGCCGAAACGGGCCCGGGCACCCAGACAACGACGCCGGGGTCGACGACCTCGGCATCGTCGATGGTCTCGTCGGACTCCGGGGCCCCCACCGCGGCCCCAGCGGTGTCGTCGACCGAGGCTCCGAAGCCGGCGTCCAGCGCTTCGACCACTACTGGCCTCGATCCGGGGCCTGCCATTCGAACTCCCCTCGTGGGATCGTTCACCGTCGAGATCGTGGCCTCCCATCCTCATGACCCGACGTCCTATACCCAGGGCCTCGAGCTCCACGAGGGTCGGCTCTTGGAGAGCACGGGTCGACGCGGTCAGTCGACCCGACGCTGGGTCGATCCCGAGACAGGTTCGGTCGAGTTGGTCCAACCATTGCCCGATGATCTGTTCGGCGAAGGCATCACGGTCGTGGACGATGAGATCTTCCAACTGACATGGACGTCGGGGCAGCTGTTGGTGGCTGACCTGGAAGCACTCGAGCTGACTCGCGTCCTGACCTACGCAGGCGAGGGCTGGGGCCTGTGTTTCGACGGCGAACATCTCGTGATGAGCAACGGCTCGTCGCAGCTCACCGAACGGGATCCCACGACCTTCGCCGTGGTGCGAACGATCGACGTGCAGCTCAACGGCTCACCGCTGAACGCGCTCAATGAGCTGGAATGCATCGGCGACCAGGTACTGGCCAACGTGTATCGGGTCGACCAGATCGTGGCGATCGACCAGGACTCCGGCAACGTGGACGCCGTCATCGATGCATCGCCGCTCCGGCCTCCCGAGCTTCCGATCGGCGATGTCGACTACGCCCTCAACGGCATCGCTCATGATGCCTCCACCGGCCGCTACCTGATGACCGGCAAACTCTGGCCGGTGCTCTACGAGGTCGAGCTGGTGGCTCAGTAGCCGGGCGCCCGATCCGATGAGCCGTCTGCGGCTGCGGCGAACACCCCGGGCAGATGGGTCAGGAGTCGCTCGAAAATCTGAGGACCCACGGACTCCAACAGGTGATCGGCCCCCGGCAACAACACGAGTTCACCGGTTTCGGCCAGGAACCGGACCATCTCGCTGGACTGAGGAGGCAGGATCCGATCGGCGGTGCCGTGGAACAGGAGCAGGTCGCGATCCGCCAGGGTCTCGGCCGGCTCGCACCCGGCCGACTGGGTGGCGAACGTGACGACCCCGGGGACCGAATCCCGATCGAAATTGGCCGCAGCCTGAATTGCGACGGCTCCGCCGAAGGAGTGTCCGGCGGTCACGAAGCGGCGAGCCCCGTGACGCGCCATCAGATCCATGGCGGCCACGGTGTCGTGGACACACCGGGCCAAGTCGTTCGCTCGACGGTAGCTCACTCGCATCACACCGATCCCGTGGCTCGGCAAGACCCGACCCAGCTGGTGGAACAGACCGCCTCCCGGCCCGAGCAGTCCGCCCATGGCGCCGCCGACGAAGACCACGGCATTCTCGAGATCGGCAGCGCCGTGCCACAAGAGGGTGAGCAGTCCCTCGGACGTGTAGATCTCGAGATGCTCGAGATCAGCGTCGATGCTCACCGATTGCATGGCCAGGATGCTCAACTGGTCGAGTGGGGTCTCGCCATTGGCGGGGGAGGAAGGCGTCATGACCTGCCAGTCTTGCCGACCTACACCGATCGGCGACAGGCTCGCCGCCGGAGAACGATCTGGGCAAGACTGGGCCATGGTCAACTTCTGCTGGTTCAATCTCATGCCTTGGCCCGATCTGCCCGACGACTTCAGGGAGAAGAATCGCTCGGTCTGGGTCGACATTCCGAACACGCTGTTCGACCCCGAACGAGCCAACGCCGTCTACCACGAGTACATGGACCAGCTGGAGTTCGCCGAGGAGCTGGGATTCGACGGCATCGGCGTCAACGAACACCACCAGAACGGGTACGGCATCATGCCCTCGCCCAACATCATCGCGGCCGGATTGGCTCGACGAACCAGCAAGGCTGCGCTCTGTGTGATCGGGAACTCGATCGCGTTGTACAACCCCCCGATCCGGGTCGCCGAGGAGTTCGCCATGCTGGACGTCATCAGCGGAGGTCGGCTGGTGGCCGGCTTCCCGGTGGGCACGTCGATGGACACCAACTTCTGTTACGGGCAGATCCCCGCCCTGACTCGGGACAAGTACGCCGAGGCTCACGACTTGATCCGGCGGGCCTGGAGCGAGGAGGAGCCCTTCGCCTTCGACGGCAAGTACAACCAACTCCGCTACGTGAACTGTTGGCCCAAACCCATTCAGAAGCCACGACCGCCCGTGTACATCCCAGGCGGAGGCTCGCTCGAAACCTGGGACTTCTGCCTGGACAACGACTACAACTATTCTTACCTGTCGTTCAACGGCCACAAGGCCGGCAAGAAGCTGATGGACGGGTACTGGGAGCGTGTCGCAGAGCGCGATGTCGACGACGCACCGGGGCGTGCCGCCTTCGCCCAGATCATCTGCGTTGCCGACAACGACGCCGAGGCCGAGAAGCTCTACGCCGAACACCTCCTGTACTTCTTCAATCGCTGTCTCCACGTTCACCCCGGTTTCGCCGATGCCCCGGGGTATCGAACGGTCAAGACCATCAAGGCCGGCGTGCTCAGCCAGGTTCGCAAGGAGAACCAGAAGCTGTTCACCAACCTGACCTGGAAAGACCTGGTGGAGGGCGGATTCGTCATCGCCGGTGGCCCCGACACTGTTCGGGAACAGACCGAGACGATGATCAAGGACCTCCGGCTCGGCACCATCTTCGCCCTCATGCACATGGGCAACATGCCGGACGAGAAGACCCGCTTCTCGACCCAACTCTTCGCCGAGAAGGTCATGCCGCAACTCAAGAACCTGTGGCCCGATTACACAGACGACGACCGTTGGTGGCCCAAACCCTTGGCCGGGCGGGTCGAGCCCGAGTTGGGGGTCGCCCACGCGCGGCGCCCGGCCATCAAGCCCGAGGCCGACTGATGGAGGCCGCCACCGTCGACAAGATCAGGGTGACGACCCGAGGCGGGCTCGAGATCGACGTCGAGCAGCGAGGGTCCGGTCCCGACCTGGTGTGGTTCCATGGGCTGGTCGGATTGGCCCCCACCGAACCAGCCCTCGACCTCTTGGCCCGCACCTTCACCGTCCATGCGCCGATCTGGCCCGGGTTCGGATCCATCGAGACCGAGGAACGCATCGAGGACATGCTCGACTTCGCTCTCCTGGGATGGGACATCGTCGACGCTCTTGCTCTCGACACTCCGATCGTGGTGGGTCACAGCTTCGGCGCCATGATCGCGGCCGAAATGGCCTGCCTCGCCAACCGCGATCTCGATGAGCTCGTCCTGATCGCTCCCTATGGCTTGTGGCGTGACGATCTCCCGCTCCCGGATCCGTTCGCCCAGTTGCCCTTCGAGCTCACCGAACTGTTCTTCGCCGATCCCGAGGCCAACGCCACGAAACTGGTGGATTCCGGGGTCGATCTCGGGAGCGACGAGGGTCTGGCCGAGTTCATGGTCCGCAATTCCCGTCGTCTGGGCACCGCTGGGAAGATCATGTTCCCGATTCCCAACCGTCGTCTCTCCAAGCGCTTGTACCGACTGGAAGTCCCGACCTCCATCATCATGGCCGGATCGGATCACCTGGTGGTCGAGGGATACGGCGCGGCGTGGGCCCAGGCAGTTCCTCACGCCGAAGTCGTCACCATCGAAGGCGCCGGACACTTGATCAACCTCGAAGCACCGGAAGTACTGGCGACCGCCATCACCGACCTCTTGCACCGCTAACGTTCCCGTGGTGCGTTGGCTGGTGATCGCTGCCCATCCCGATCCCGCCTCGTTCAGTGCCTGGATGCGCGATGCTGCGATCGCGTCGTTGCAGGATGCAGGCGCCCATGTGGATCTGATCGATCTGTACGCGATCGACTTCGAGCCCTCCATGAGCGACGAGGAGCATCGACGCTACGAGGAGATCAGCGCCGATCATCCTGATCCCCTGGTCCGAGACCACATCGACCTGATCGCGCGGGCCGACGCCATGCTGTTCGTGTTCCCGACCTGGTGGGGTTCGATGCCTGCCGTGATGAAGGGTTGGCTCGATCGAGTGCTGTTGCCCGGCGTCGGCTTCCAGCTGAACGAGCGCTCCGGAAAGGTCGAACCAGGGTTGCGGCACATCAAGTATCTGGCCGGGCTCACCACCTACGGTGGGTCACAGTGGGTACAACGACTCGTCGGCGACGGCGGCCGCACCATCATCACTCGCACGCTCTGGCTCATGACGAGCAAACGACACCGTGGGACGTGGCTGGCACTCGATCGCATCGATCTGCGCAAGGACGAAGAGCGAGCCGCTTTCGTCGAACGGGCGTGCGCAGAACTCCGGGCCCTCACATGAGGTCCCCACACCGGCCCGCTCGCACCTTGGTCGTGGTTTGCCATCCGAGAGCCGACTCCCTCTGCCATGCGGCTTCAGAACGAGTGCAACGAGGGCTTCGCACGCAGGGAGCGCAGACCCGACTCATCGACCTGTATGCCGAGGCCTTCGAACCTCGACTGTCACTCCACGAACTCCGACACTACGGCACCATGGTTCCCGACGAACTTGCGGCTCACATCGAGGCCTTGCAGTGGGCCGAGCGCGTCGTGTTCGTCCATCCCACCTGGTTCAGTGCCCAGCCCGCTCGTCTCAAGGGTTGGTTCGATCGGGTCTGGCTGCCCGGTGTCGCCTTCGATCCGCCACCCAGCGGACGTGGGCGCCTTCGAGGGCGTCTGCACAACATTCGTCGGCTCGAGATCGTAACCACGCACGGTTCCAGCAAGTGGGTGAACCGGCTCCAGGTTCACTCGGGAAGGCGAGTCGTGTTCCGCAATCTGCGCCAGGTTTGCCATCCGCTGTGCCGAACGAGATTCACCGCGCTGTACAACCTCGACCGTCATGATGGGGCCGCGATCTCGGCATGGTTGGATCAGGTCGAAACCCGATTCAGTCGCTGACGGAACCGACCAGATCGCCCGCGGTCCGGGCCCGACGTTCCTTCGTGCGGTTGGCGACTCGACCGGTCTTGTCGATGAACGCGACGATGCGCTCGCGAGCTGCATCGGCCTCGGGGGTCAGGCCAGCCAGATCGGGAAGTCCCCAATGGCGTAGCACCACCGGCTCCAGGATCTGCTCGTAGTGCGCCACGACGTCGTAGATCCCTGCTTTGGCGATCAGCTTGGAGTGGGCAGCGAAATCCGGGATGCCGGTCCCGGGCATGGCGAAGTTCAGGACCTGGTCCTCGAGGTTGATCACCATCAACGAGGCGTCCAACTCGAATCCGGCACTGGCGAGGTCGCGGTAGAACAGGAAGTGGTGGTTCTCGTCGATGGCGACCCGTCGCATGATGTCGTAACCGGCCTTGTCGTCGATCCGGGCACCCGTATTGCGATGGGAGATGCGCGTCGCGAGTTCCTGCAACGTGACGTAGCACATTCCAGCCGCCGCATTGGGTGGCTCCGGCACCTGACCTCCGCCCATCTGCGTCATCCGGCCCTGTTCGAGGGCCACGGGGTCGATGGCCCGAGTCACGGTGAGGTAGTCGCGTATCAACGACGCGTGCCGGCCCTCCTCGGCCGTCCACCGTCGCACCCACTCGCCCCAAGCCCCGTCACGACCGAACATGCGCTCGATGTCCCGGAAGTAGTAGGGCAAGTTGTCTTCGGTCAGCAGATTCACGAACAACGCGCTGCGGACCTCGGGAGCCAGGTTGGAATCCTCGGCTGACCACTCGTAGTCGGGCTCGAAGTCCTCGCCACGACTCCAAGGGACCAAGGTGTGAGGGTGCCATTCCTCGGTCTTGTCGTAGTGACGGTTGAGCAGGGCTTCGGCCGTGGGTTGGAGTTCGGCCAGGAAGGCAACGTCGGTCGCAATCACCATGGCAGCAGCCTACCTACCGGTAGGTAGGCAGTGCCCGTTGGGGACCGAAATTTTCCGCCTAACGTGCTGGCGATGGCTGCCGCTCACTTCATCGCTCCGATGAAGGCGACGAGCGGGCCGCTACCGATGGGCGACGGCTGGGCCACCGAACTGAAATGGGACGGTATGCGAATCCAGATTCGTTGCCGTGAAGGTCGAGTGACTCTGACGTCGGGGTCCGGACGCGACGTGACCGGCTCGTTTCCCGAGCTGGCCGGACTGGCGACGGAGCTGGGCACCGACACGGTCCTCGACGCCGAAGCCGTGGTCTTCGACCGCGGCCGACCATCCTTCTCCCGTCTGCAGAACCGGATCCATGTCACGAGCCCGACGCCATTGCTCATCGCGGCCCATCCGATCGTCGCCATCGTCTTCGACCTGCTGGAGGTCGACGACCGATCGTTGCTCGAGCTGCCGTACCGAGAACGTCGTCGACTGCTGGTCGACCTGGTCGAACCCGGTCCTTCGTGGAACGTCCCCGTGCACAGCGAAGACGATCCAACGGTCCTGTTCACCTTCGCCGAGGCCCGCGACCTCGAAGGCGTGGTGTGCAAACGGTTGGACAGCCCGTACCGAGCGGGCATCCGCAGCGCCGATTGGGTCAAGGTGAAGATCCGCAAGCGCCAGGAGTTCGTCGTCGGAGGTTGGCTCCCGGGTTCGGGTGGCTTGACCGGAACGATCGGATCCCTGTTGGTTGGTGTCTATGACACTGCAGCAACCGAGCTGCAGCTGGCTGGAGCGGTTGGCTCTGGCCTCGACGACGTCGAACGGTCACACCTGACCCGCCTGCTGGTGCCGGGTCCTTGTCCCTTCGGCGCTCCCATCGGCCCGTTCGATCGCGACCCGCAATGGGTTGACCCGACCATCGTGGTCGAGGTCGAGTACTCGATCTGGGCTCCGGGGAAGTCCCTCTGGCACCCCGTCTATCGCGGCCGGCGTATCGATCGAGAGCCGACCGAGGTCATCCGGGAGGAGTCGGGGCAGCCCGAGCGGTAGCGGTCCCCACCGGCCCTGTGGGCTCTACACTGGCAAACGCATGCAGGACGGTACGACTGACACGATGTCCGTGACCTTCCCCGCCACGGCAACCTTCAGTCGTATGGGCCGGGTTTCGATCGCCGGTCTCGCGTTGCGTCTCGGTGTCGATGTCCAACGAGTCGAGAATCTCCGCATGGCCGTCGACGCTGCGGTACAGGCGCTCGAGGGGCCGGGTTACATCGAGATGGAGGCGAGTTGGTCCCCGGGACATCTCCGCATCGACGTCGACAACGAGGCCATCCGATTCGACCCTGCCGGGGCCGAAGCGCTCCTCGATCGCCTGCTCGGGCTCGTCGATCAGGCTGGTGTTCGAGAACACCGAGTCGAACTGCAACTGCACGACTGATCAGCGAGGCCGACGGCTAGCAGGGTGCTGATTTTCTTCTGATTGGTGCTCGCGTTCTGCGTGAGGATCG
>CALACD010000222.1 GCA_937890445.1 uncultured Acidimicrobiia bacterium
GCCAATGAACAGCAAGCCGCCGCCGTGCTGGAAGAAGCGGCCGAGGTGCTGCAACGGGCTGGTGTCGCCGCTCACCCGGTGCACGACCACGGCGCCGTGCTGCGGGATCCGCAGATCCTCGATCGAGGATGGTTCGAGGTGAAACCGAGCACTCGGATGGGGCGGGACCTGTTCAGCGGACACGCGTTGCGTCTGAGCGAATCGCCGACCGGTGTCGATTGGGCCGGCCCCAACATGGGGGAGCACACGATCGACCTGCTCACCGAACTCGGCTACGAGACCGAGGGCATCGACCGATTGTTGGAATCCGGGGCGGCCTTCGTCGATTCCCGGCCCGAGCTGAAACTGCAGCGCCCCTTCGACAGTTTCTACGAGGCGCTGGGGCTCGTTCCGTCGGAGGTCGATCGATGAACGATTCCAGCATCCCCCAACCGAACGTCCAACCCTCCGGTCACGACGGGGCGCCGTGGGCTGGCGTGCGCGTGGTCGATCTCAGTGGACTCAGCGGCGCGTATGGGACGCGCGTGTGGGCCGCGTTGGGAGCCGAGGTCATCGCCGTCGAGCCACCGCAAGGGAGTCCGCTTCGGTCGATGCCTCCGTTCGCTCCCGGTGTCGACGCTCCGGAGAACGGTCTGTGGTGGGCCTATCACGGTGCCGGCAAACAGAGCGTGGTTCTCGATCCGGCGACGGACGGCGATACCTTGGCCGCGTTGCTGGCGACGGCCGATGTCGTCATCGACGATGCCCCGGCGTCGGAGATCGACCGACCGGTGTGGGGGCGGCGGGCCGTTCGTACTCGGAATTCCGACGTGACCTGGATCTCGATCACTCCCTTCGGCTCCACTGGTCCACGCAAGGATTGGCGAGGGTCGGATCTGATCGGTTGGGCCTCGTGTGGCCTGGCCAGCACCATCGGGTTCGCTGATCGAGCCCCGTTGGCTGCCGCAGCCGAGGTCCAGTTGCTGCTGCACTACACCTCGATGCACGCTGCGGCTGCCGGGATGTTGGCCATGCGGGGTCGGCGGCGAGGCCTCGGCGGGCAGGAAGTCGATGTATCGATCCAGGAGATCGGCCTGTCGCTCTCGCCCGAGACGGGAGTACCGCTCTATCTCGACGACCAGGTGGCGCGGCCTCGAGCCGGCAACCGTCGACCGGTGACCAGCCCCATGGGCCTGTTCCCGTGCGCAGACGGGTTCGTCGCCATCATCATCGTCCAACCGGCCCACTGGACCGCGATGGCGGAATGGATGCACGAGGTGAGTGGGAACGAGGGAGTGCTCGATGACATCTTCATCGACATGGTGATGCGCCGCGAGGCCTCGGAAGCCATCGACCTCTGGGTGGAGGACCTGACGACGCGGTCGACCAAACGGGATCTCTTCATGGAAGGGCAACGGCGCGGCATTCCGATCACGCCGGTGAACACCGTCGCAGATCTTCGCAACGATGCTCATCTGGCCGCGATCGGCTGGTGGCGAGCAGAGGAACATCCCGAGCTCGGCTCCTACATGGTCCCTGGTTCGCCCTTCGTGACGCCCGATGATTGGTGGGCCTGGCGACGGGCCCCGCTGTTGGGTGAGCACACCGATGACGTGTTGGGAGCACTCGATGGTTGACCGGGCCCTCGTGATCGGCGGGACCGGACCGACCGGCCCATCCCTGGTCCAGGGACTGTTGGATCAGGGGTTCGCCGTGACCATCCTGCACACGGGGCGCCACGAGGTCGACTCGATCCCGGACACGGTCGAACACCTGCACACCAATCCGTTCCGCATCGACGAGTTGGCCGCAACGGTTGGCGATCGCACCTGGGACATCGTGTACGCGATGTATGGGCGGCTACGGGATATCGCTCCGTGGTTCGCGGGCAAGACCCCGAAGTTCGTGGCCGTGGGTGGCGTGCCCTCCTACAGGGGTTTCGTCCTTCCGGAGTTGTTGTGGCCGCCGGGTCTGACCGTGCCGGCTCGCGAACACTTTCCCCGGTCGGGAGCCGACGAGAACGACAAGACGGCCAAGATGGTGGCGAGCGAGGAGTTGGTCTTCCATCATCATCCGAATGGCACGCTGTTCCGCTATCCGATCATCTACGGGCCGGGTCAGTTGATCCCCCGCGAATGGCTGGTGGTGAAGCGAGTATTGGACGGTCGCCGCCGCATGATCGTGGCCGACGGTGGCCTCACGTTACGCACCGCCGGGTACGGCCCCAATGTCGGTCACGCCTTGTCCCTGGTCGCGAACCAGCAGGAGATCTCGGCCGGGAAGCTCTACAACGTGGGTGACGAGGACTGCCTGACGACGGCTCAGACCATCACGGTTCTGGCCAGCGCACTCGATACCGAGATGGAGCTGGTCAGCCTGCCGGCGGCGCTGGCGACACCGGCTCGACCGTTCCAGATGGCCGAGCACACCCTTCATCAGATGATGGGCGTCGATCTCATCCGTCACGAACTCGGCTACCGGGACCTGGTTCCCGCGGTCGAAGGGTTGGCGGCAACGGCCCGCCATCTTCGTGACAATCCGATCCCTGCCGACAGCCTGATGCAGCTTCGACTGCAGGATCCGTTCGACTACGCCGTCGAGGACCAGCTGATGGACGCATATCGGGGGGTCGAGGAGAACCTTCGGTCGATTGCCGGCAGCTACGACCCGGAGTTCCGGGATCGCTATGCGCCCGGCTCGGACGACTGGCGCCTCGTGACGCCGAAGAACTGAGCTGGCCGCACGTCGAGCCTCGTTCGGTCAGGGCGCCATCCAACGCTGGCGGGCCACTTCGTAGAGCGCAGCGGTCCCGGCCTGAGCCACGTTCAGCGAACCGACCTTGCCCAACTGGGGAAGAAAGACGACGTGATCGACCGCGGCGAGCGTGTCCTTGCGTACGCCGCGGTCCTCGTGGCCGAGCACGAGACAGACCTGCGTCCCCAGATCGAGTTCGAACATCGGGGTTGCGTCATCGGTCAGCTCGACGGCAACGGTGACGTATCCGCCGGCCTTTGCTGCGGCCACGGCATCGGGGCCCGACGGGCTGAGTTCCCACGGCACGAGTTTCTCGCAGCCCAGGGCGGTCTTGGCCACCTTCGAGGTGGCCGGGTCGGGCGACGGGGGCACCAACCACATGTGATCGACTCGGTAGGCGGCCGCGGACCGAAACATCGATCCGACATTGAACGGGTTCTGGACGCCATCGAGGATGACACCGATTCGAAGGTCGGTTTGGCGCCGCCAATCGCGATGCAGTCGCTTCAATTCGGTGGGGGAGAGAGATCGACTCATGTCGCGTCCTTTGGTGGGGAGACCCGAGCAGGTTCGTCGGCCCGGGAGACGTCGAGCAGACGGAAGGCCTTGCGTGATCGTCGGCGCTCGACCAGCCAACCCTCACCTTCGAGCCAGGCATGCAGACTGTCGGCACCCAGGTGCTTTTGCACCACCAGATGCGCCGAACCGGTCTCGGGCAACCGAGACAGCCAGGTCGTGAGTAGTTCGTGGAGCGCAGCCTTGCCGATTCGAATCGGGGGGTTCGACCAGATGCGGTCGGCCACGAGGTCGTGGGGAACCTCATCGGGAGCGACGACCCGGACGTTGTCGAGCCCGAGCGCAGCGGCGTTGCGTCGACAGAGTTCCCGGGCTCGGGCGTTGACGTCGATGGCCCACACCAGGGCCTGCGGGTTCCTGGTGGCCAGGGTGAGCGCGATGGGCCCGTAGCCGCAGCCAAGGTCGATGATGGCGCGGTCGGACTGGATCGCAGCTGGTCCGTCGAGCAGCAGGAGTTTGGTACCGGCATCGACGCCGTCGGCGCTGAAGACGCCACGATCCGTGGTCAGCGACAAACGCAGGTCGGGCAGGGTCAACAGCACCGTCCGCTCGGCCGAACCCGTGGAGGGCGACGGGTCGAAGTACTGAGAGGATGCCACGGTGGATGAACGGTAGCCTTCCCGGTCATGTCGTCCCCCTACAAGATTCGAGTGTTCGGAGATCCCGTCCTGCGAAAGACGGCCACGGAGGTCACCGATATCGACGGCAAGCTGGTCACGTTGTGCGACGACATGTTCCAGACGATGTACGACGAGCCCGGAATCGGGTTGGCGGCACCGCAGATCGGTGTGCAGAAGCGCTTCTTCGTCTACGACCTGGGTGACGATCCCCGAGTGCTCATCAACCCGGTGGTCACCGAGAGCGAGGGCGAGTGGGTCTACGAGGAAGGCTGTCTCTCGGTTCCGGGCCTGTACTGGGAGATCGTGAGACCCAAGCTCATTCACATCACCGGGATCGATCTCGATGGCAATGAGGTCTCGATCGAGGCTGACGAGCTCGAGGCCCGGTTGTTCCAACACGAACTGGACCATCTCGACGGGGTTCTGCTGATCGATCGTCTCGACGACGAGACCCGCAAGGCCGCGCTGCGCACGCTGCGGGAGCAGTACGCCAAGACCGAGGACAGCCGGATCGCATCCCTGCTCGATGCCGCCCCGGAACGCCCGCCCGGCGGAGGGCTGTCGCTTCCTTGACGAATCGAATGCGATTGGTCTTCATGGGTACGCCTGAACTGGCCGTGCCTCCACTACGGGCACTGCATGCCGCTGGTCACGAGATCGTGATGGTGGTGTCGCAGCCCGATCGGCGCCGTGGACGTGGGTCGGCCCTCGTTCCCTCACCGGTCAAGGCCGCCGCCCTGGATCTGGGCCTCGAGGTGACCGATGTCGTCGATGATGTACTCGGTCTCGGGGCCGATTTGGCGGTGGTCGTCGCCTTCGGCCAGCTGATCAAGCCCCATGTCCTGGACGTATTGCCCATGGTCAACCTGCACTTCTCGTTGCTTCCCCGTTGGCGGGGGGCAGCTCCGGTGGAACGAGCGATTCTGGCGGGCGACCCCGTGACCGGGGTCTGCCTGATGGAACTGGTCGAGGAACTCGATGCCGGGCGGGTGTACGCCATCGAAGAAGTCGCAATCAACGACGACCTCTCGCTCGAGGACCTTCGTGGGAAGCTCGTCGATGTCGGGACGACTCTGCTCGTGGACACGCTGGCCCAGGGCTTGGGGCAGCCCATCGAACAGGATGGCGAGGTCGTCTACGCCAAGAAGATCCAGCCAGGCGAGCTGCAGCTCGATCTTGAGCGTTCGGCCCGGGAGCTGCATCGCGTCATCCGGCTCGGCGGAGCCTGGGTCGAGTTGCGAGGTAAGCGGCTCCGGATCTGGCAGGCCGAGGTCGTCGAGGACGGGCCCCGACCGGGTCATCTCATCGACGGAGTCGTCGGCACCGGCTCCGGTGGACTACGACTGATCGAGGTCCAGTCCGAGGGCAAGCAGCGCATGTCGGCCTCGGCGTGGCTCAACGGCGCGCAGCTGACGCCGAACGATCGTTTCGGTTGATGGGGGAACGTACCTCACCATCGGACGGAGTGGCGGCCCGCCAGTTGGCCATCAAGGCCCTTCTGCGTATTGGTGACGATGGCGCCTACGCCAACTTGGTCCTGCCGCCCCTCCTCGAGCGTAGCGGTCTCGAGGAACGCGATCGGCGTCTCGTCACCACGCTCGTCTATGGCACCACTCGGATGCAGCGAGCCTGCGACTACCTGGTGGATCGTTTCGTTCTGGACCAGGTCGAGCCTCAGGTCCGAGCCGCACTGCGGCTCGGGGCCTATCAGCTTCAGTATCTGGACACTCCGCCGCATGCCGCAGTGTCCGCCACGGTGGGAGCGGTCAAGGGTCGGGGCAAGAGCGTGGTCAACGCGGTTCTGCGCCGGGTGGCCGCTGATCTGCTCGACCGTGATGGCGACTGGCCCGACGAGGCAACCCGCTTGAGCTATCCGGACTGGATCGCGGCCTCACTCACCCGTGATCTCGGGAGCGATGAGGCTCGGGCGGCCATGGAGGCAATGAACGAAGCAGCCTCGGTGCACACTCGTGACGATGGGTATGTCCAGGATCCGGCATCGCAGTGGGTCACCGACGCAGTGGGCGCTCGCCGGGGTGAACGGGTTGCAGATCTGTGCGCAGCCCCCGGGGGCAAGGCCACGGCCCTGGTCGAAACGGGGGCCACGGTGATCGCGGCGGACCTCCGACCCAATCGGGCCCGCCTCATTGCCCGGAACGCCCGACAGCTGGACGTACTACTTCCGACGCTGGTGGCCGATGGACGGAGACCGCCGTTCCGGCCCGGCAGCTTCGATCGCGTCCTGCTCGATGCCCCGTGCTCGGGGCTGGGCAGTTTGCGACGTCGGGCCGACGCCCGATGGAACATCGACCAGGACGGTCCCCGACGCTTGGCCGAACTGCAGGTCGAGTTGGTGAGCTCCGCTCTCGGCTTGCTTCGGCCCGGCGGCACCTTGGTCTACAGCGTGTGCACGCTGACGGCCGACGAGACGATCGGTGTGCTGGATCAGATCGTGCACCGGGTGCCGTCGCTCGACGTACTCGATCTCCCGAGCGGGCCCTGGTCGCCGTGGCCGCGGCACGAGGGTCCCGGCCCCGTGGGCTACCTGCTTCCTGGCGAGCATGATGGGATGTCGATCTGGCGGGTCCGGACACCGGGCGGGATCTAGCGCGCTCAGAGCCTCAGGAGAAGCAGGGCTTCAGGACCAGCGAGCGGCCGCTTGCTCCAGTCGTTGCGACAGGATCTCGAAGTCCTCGGGTTCGAGGTTGGCGAAGCTGAACCGGAGCCAACGCTCGTCGGTGGGCGTGAACGCAGTCCCGGGTATGACCAGCACGTCGTGTTCGACCACCAGTCGCCGAACGACCTCGGCGGCCGGCCAACCCTCGAATGGATGACGGACCCAACCGAAGAAGGCACCGGACGACGCCAACTCGAATCCGCCCGGACTCCCCGACATGGCGGCAACGAAGGCGTCCTGCCTGGATCCGATCCGTTGTGCCTGGGCCCGTCGCCAATCACCGGCCTCGAGTAGCCCGGTGATGGCCGCTTCCTGTCCGATCCTCGGTGCACAGATGGCCACGCAGTCCAGCAGTTTGAGGGCCTCGGCACACAGTTCGGGACTGGCGACGAGCGCACCGACCCGATAGCCGGGGATGGCCAGATCCTTCGAGAAGCTGTGGAGAGTGATCAGCGTTTCCTCCCAACCGGAGCGGCTGTAGAGGCGGTGGGATGGCTCGTCGGTTCGGCGGAAGTTGCGATACGTCTCATCGACGATGAGAGCCAGATCGTTGGCTCGGGCCAGATCGAAGAACGACTCGATCAGCTCGGGGGCCATGACGGCGCCGGTCGGATTGGCCGGAGTGACCAGCACGATGGCTCGGGTCCGGTCATTGATCGCGAGTGCTGCCTCCTCGATGCTCGGTAGCTGCTGCTCGTCGGTGGGCAGGTAGCGGGGAACGATGCCCTCGAGCTTCAGCCACATGTCGTGATTGAAGTAGTAGGGCACCGGGAGCAGGATCTCGTCCCCAGGCCCGGCCAATGCTGATGTGACGACGCAGAAGGCCTGATTGCAGCCGGCCGTGATCTGTACGTGGTCAGGCCCGATCCGGCCACCGTGGTCCTCGATCAACTCGTCGGCGATGGCCACCCGCAGCTCGAGGATGCCGGGGGACGGGGCGTAGCGTCCTCCATCGGCCGATGCCGCGACCTGAGCGATGCGGTGTGCGATCACCTCGGCGGTTGGATAGCTGGGGGCGGCTTGGGACAGATCGAGAAGGTGCCCGGTACCGGTTCGGCTGGCCAGATGGGCATAGGCGGCGGCGATGGGGGAGAGTTCGACGCGGAGCGTTCGATCGGTCAGACGCATGGCGGCCATGCTTGCCGAGATCGGCCCGGCGGGCGAACCGATCGGCCCATCGATGCCCTCACGCGATCGGTCGTACGAACACTCCGGAGCGCACCTTGGGTTCGAAGTAGGTGGACTTGGGCGGCATGACCAAACCGGCGTCGGCGGCATCCAACAGAAGGTCGACGGGGACGGGCCGAGTCACGCACAGCACGCCGCCTTCGAGGTCGATCTCCGAGGTGAGGCGCTCGAGCCGGCGGCTACCGGGCCGATACCCGAGAGCAGCCGAATCCGAGGTCGGCTCGATCCCCAGCAAGGGGCGTAGAACTTGCGCGTCGAGCCGGACCGGATCCAGGTTCGCCAGTCTGTCGGTCAGATCTCTGCCGTCCAGGAGAGGAAGTCGGACAGCTATCCAGCGACCTGCGCCGTAGCAGGCGAGTTCGTCCGCTTCCCGTGTCTCGACCTGCTCACCGTCGAGATGGCGCCAATCCACTCTGCGGTCGATGGTGGCCACGAAGTGATCGAGGTCTGTTCGCCTGAGCCAACGGTGGAAGGCCCGATTCTGGAGCTGGTCGGCATCGAAGAGCGCGCACAACAGTTGCTGGGCCCGGGCCTGGCTGGTGGTCTCGGCGAACTTGGCGCGAGCTGCAGCTCGATGGTGCCCGTCGATGATGTACGTCGGCTGATCGGCGAGGGAATCCATGATGGCGACCATGGCCGTGCCAATGATCGGCCAGACGCGCTGGACGAGCCCATCCGCGCCTCGTGCGACCAGCATCGGTTCCTGACCGGTGATCTCGGACAACACCGTTTGCAAGGCCGGGTTGGGACGGTGGGTCACTGCGATGGGGCTCGATTGGATGCCGACCACGGCAAAGTGGCGGGCCAGGTGGTCGGTTCGATTGCCTCGGATCCGTTCGTGTATCCGTAGTTCGCCGTTGGTGTACTCGTCGAGAGGAATACCACCGACGACGCCCGTTTGGCGGTGACCTCGGAGTTCGAGCTGGTAGGCATAGAGCGAGGCGGGTGCCACCGGCCCGAAGGCTCCCTTGTCGAGCAGCCGTTCGAACGCCAATCGGCCTTGTCGTAGCAGTTGCTCGGCGTCATCGGTCGACGGGTTGCCGTCACGGTCGAGATCCTCGGGTGAACGGGTGACGGCCAGGTAGCTGTCGGGCGTGGCGCCCAGGAACGTACGTCGTTGCTCCGGCGTCAGCGCGTCATGACTGGGTGATGGCACTCGGTCGGCCCATTGCGGTTCGACGAGACGTAACTCGACGGGAAGGAGTGTGGTCAAGACCTCATCGTCGCAGGTCGGATGGGGTGGCCGCCACCGGTCACGGCAACGGCCAGCACTTCTTCGATGGCTTGCAGCGAGTGCCGCAGTTCGGTGGAGACGTCGCCGTCGATGGCAATGACCGCCACCGCCGCCCGGCCGCCTTCGAAAACCTGGTTCTCCATCTGTTGCACGTTGAGGCCGCCTCGGCTGATCTCGAGCAATACCTTGGCCAGGACGCCCACACGGTCGAGGTGACGAATCGTGAGGCAGCTGATGCCCGTGTTCTCGGTGACCAGGTTCACGCAGTTCATCGGTTCTCCTCGTTCGAAGGCCTCGATGGTTTCGACCACCCCATCGGCCACGGCAGCTTGGGCCTGGGCCGTCGATGCCCCGATGTGATGGGAGCCCACGACCCGAGGATGTCGGGCCACACGCGAGGACCAGTTGGCGGTGGACGTGGCAGGTTCGTCGGCGAAGACGTCGAGTCCAGCAGAGAAGTTGCGATGGTCCAGAACATGCAACAACGCAGTCTCGTCGACCACCTCGCCCCGGGACGTGTTGAGCACGATCGCGCCCTCGGGCAGCTTGGCCAGGAAGTCGCGGTCGACCATGCCGGTCGTGTTCGCCGATCGGGGTACGTGAAGCGAGACGACGTCGGCGTTGTTCAAGAGTTCGTTCTCGGTCTCGACCAGGCGGATTCCGATGCTGCGAAGTCGGGAGTGGACGTCGGCTGTTCGGCCTTGCCTGTCGAGCGCGACGACCGTCATGCCGAAGGCCTTCGCTCGTTCCGCAACTGCCAGCCCGATGTCGCCGAGCCCGACGATGGCCATCGTTCGACCGTGCACTCCGGTTGCTCCCGAGTAGCGAGCCTTGTCCCAGATGCCTGCCCGGAGGTCCGCAGCACCATCGGCCAGGCCGCGATCGATGGCCAACAACAGCCCCATGGTGAGTTCTGCGACGGCGATGGCATTCCTTCCGGGCACGTTGCACAGATAGATGCCAGCTCCGGAAGCCGCAGCCCGATCGATGGTGTCGACCCCTGCTCCAGCCCGGACGATCAAGGAAAGGCAGTCGGCGGCCTCGATGGTGGCGGCCGAGACGAGGGTGCTGCGCACGACGAGCGCGTCGAATCCCGCGATCGTTGCTGTCAGTTCGTCGCCGGACAGGTTCTGGACGACGCAGTCGTGGCCTGCTCGCACCAAGGTATTCACCCGCTCGGGGTCCATCGGGTCGGCGAAGAGGATTCTCATCGATGCTCCTGGTTCGGTCCACTGTCTCGGTCTACTGTCTCGGTCCACTGTCTCGGTCCACTGTCTC
>CALACD010000223.1 GCA_937890445.1 uncultured Acidimicrobiia bacterium
CGTACGAAGAAGCGGGCGTGACCTATCTCAACGTGTCACCGGTCGGCCCCGACCCCCTCGGAACGATTCGGCGGTTGCGGGAGCTGATCGGCTGAGGAATACCCGGCGGGTTGTCGGAAGACATCGACACTCCATCGTTGGGGCGTCGCGAGAATCGCCCGTGGATAGTCCTCGAACAGCCATCGGGCGAAGTTGCGGCGAGTCCACGGCGTGAGCCCGGCGACCGCCACACTGGCGGTGGCACCGAAACGAGTTGCCAGAGCCGTCGACAACAGACGGGCCATCGCATGATCGCGGACCATTCCGGAGCGGAGTTGGTGTTCGTAGCGTTCGGCCGCCAGGCCTGGTCGCCGTGCACCGGCTCGTGCGATCGAGCTGGCGGCGAGGCGGCCTGTTTCGAGAGCCTGACCGATGCCCTCACCGGTCATGGGGTCGGTTGCCGTCGCAGCGTCGCCGGCGAAGAACACCCGGCCGCTGGTGAGCGGGGACGAGCCGAGTCGAGCCGGAATCGGCCACGCCGTGTGCCGATCCTCGGGTACGGCGTCGGGGCCCAGGAACTGGCGGAGGTGAGGTCGATCGAGGATGTCGGTCCAGAGATCCTTCATGTCCTGGATGCCATGGCGACGGCCACGCTGGATACCGAAGCCGACGTTGGCGCTGCCATCAGCCAACGGGAACGACCACAGATAGCCGGGGAGCAGGTCGGCGTCGAACCACACCGCCAGTTCCTCGGCTGCTCTCCCCGACACGTTTCGGTAGTACTGGCGAAAGGCGTGCCACTCGCCGCGATAGCCGGGCGTGTCGAGCCCCAGCATCTTTCGCGTCGGTGACCACATGCCGTCAGCCGCGATGACATACCGGGTCCGAACGGTCTTCCCGCCGACTCGTAGCTCGATTCGGTCGTCGCAACGCTCGATGGCCTCGAGCGCCGTTGCCTCGACCACGACCGCGCCGCTGACACGAGCCAGGTCGACCAGCGCCGCATCGAGTTCACGCCGCCGAGCGACAGCAGCATACTGCCCCCTGCCCCGAGGCAGCGGAAAGACACGGGCGCGGCCATCGGGTCCGGTGATGTGCACATCGTGGATCACCTTCCAACTGGGGACGTGGGTCGGATCCAGGCCGAGGGCATCGAGATGGCGAAGGGCCCCCGTCGTGAGGCCGTCTCCACAACACTTGTCCCGGGGAAAGGTCGACTTGTCGACGACGACGACGTCGAGTCCTTCTCGGCGAGCCTCGATGGCGGCCGCGCAGCCGGCCGGGCCAGCGCCGACGACGACCAGATCGAACGGTCCGTCGAGGCCGACAGCTCGAACGGACGAGAGGGGATCAGAGGAAGAGGGCACGGAGCCCGAGGCTACGAGCGGGTGGCTCGTCACGCTCAACCGGAGATGGTGGTTGTCGTCTCGGGGGGAGGCGCCGTGGCCGTCGTCTCGGGTGGGGCGGTGGTTTCTCCCTCCGGCACGGTCGTGGGCGGAGTGGTGTCGTCGGGTCCCGGAACCGTCGTGGGCGGAATCGTCGTCGGCACCGTCGAGTTGCCGGCGCAGTCGAGCCCCTCCGACGGGCGGTAGACGGCGAACACTGAGTCGAGATCGCTGGTTCCGTCTTTCCAGGTACGTTGCCGGGTCGTGGTGACTCGGGTGCAGACGCCCTGGGAGGTCTCGGTTCGGCCGATGTCCTCGACCTCGATGTGTTTGGTCGAATAGAAGGTCACGGTGATGGAGGTGTCGGTGTATTCGGGCCAGATCAGAATGCCGTAAGGAGTCGTGTTCTTGACCGAGAAGTCCGGTTTCGGCCACGAAATCGTTGCTTCCCGGCCGCGGGGGTAACGGCTGAAGTAGAGGGAGTGGCTCTGATACTCGACGAATTCGATGCCGGCGAAGAAGGCCGCATTGAAGATCGTCGTGGTGAACTGGCTCACGCCGCCGCCGACCTGAGGTTCGATCACACCTCCGGCGATGGCGCCAGCAGGAAGAAAGCCTCGCTCGGTCGTTCGTTTCCCGACATAGCTGTTGAGGCTGAAGGTCTCCCCGGGCCGGATGATTGCGCCTCGTACGATATCGGCCATCAGCTGGATGTTGGTGACACGGTTCTCGCAGCAGTTGTGGTTCGTCGTGAAGGTGGAAACCTCCTCGATGATCCCCAAGGCTTCGAGTTCGGCAACTCCTTCGCCACCGCCCGCGATCTCGGGTTCCAGTTCGATGATTCGAAGGACAGGTCCTTCGGTGGCGGGCTCGTCGTCGTCGGTCTGCTCGTCGTCGTCGGTCTGCTCGTCGTCGGTCTGCTCGTCGTCGGGAGCAGAGAGAAGTTCGTCCTTCAGCCGGTCAGCGCTGCCCAAGGCGCAACACACCACGGACTCCGATGCAGGGATGATGATCGGTTTGCCGTCGACAACTTCGAAGCGGGCCTGCTGGTCCTCGCTGCCGAGTCCGCCGAACTGCGGACGAAGTTCGGCGATCATGGTTGCCTCGTCGAAACGCCAACTGGGCGTGTCATCCTCGACCTCGAGCAGTATCCAGGACCGGAGCTGCCGGGACGAGACCTCGGTCCTCGACGCCAGTACCTGGATGGTGACGTCGTCAGCGGTGGCATCGTTGGCATCGGCAGCGATCGCCTCGAGGTCGGCGGTGCCGAGATGCGGGAACAACGGCTCGGGCTCGAGTTCGAGGGAATACGGCTGACCAGCCGCCAACATCCCCGGGAGCGCAGCGGCGAGGACGTCCTCGCCCAAGGTCGCGCCATCGGCACCGGGCACGACAACCAACCGACTGCCCTGCAACTCGATGATCGGTTCCACGGGGTCGTCCAACTGATTCTCCACCAACTGGACCACTGCTTGGGCGGCAGCTTCGTCGTCCACCATGAACGGGGTGTCGAGTTCGGCCTCGGTGAAGAAGGTGCCGAGCCAGCGGAACGGTCGAAACAGTACGAAGCCGCCGCGTCGGGCGTGCAGGGCGTCATCGCTCAACTGTTGCTCGTCGACCCGCGCTCCGAGGGCGACAGGGTCGGTGGTGATCACGTTGGCGCCGACCGTGAGATCCGCTGGCTGACCAGCCAGACGTACATTCAGATCAGCAGCGACGGCCTGCACGTCGACCGCCGACAGGCCGCCGAGCGCGACACCGTCTACCGAGACGTTCCGGATGACGCGGTCGCCCGAGACCGCCGAATCGATGCCCCAAGCCGCGACCAGCAGGACGAACAAGCCGAGCGGGACACCACCCGCCAACAAGATCAATCGCCGTCGCTTCGACACAGCCGATCATTCTTGCATGATCGGCCTCCACTTCCGTGTCAGCTTTTCCTCCAGGACTGCAGCTGTGACAAGATCCACAGGAGCACAGCTACCGGACGAACGTCGCTGTCCGGGATGGGCGCGATCGAATCGGTCGAGCCATCATGACCACGAGGAGAAGGAAGAACCATGAGTCGACTTTGCGAGGGCAGGATCGTGATCGTCACCGGCGCCGGTCGAGGTATCGGGCGCGAGCACGCGCTCATGATGGCCGAGCACGGAGCCAAGGTGGTCGTGAACGACCTGGGTGCCTCGGTCGACGGAACTGGTGGCGATGCCAGTCCGGCCCAGGAAGTGGTCAACGAGATCGAGGCCATGGGTGGCGAGGCGGTGGTGAACGGCGACGACGTCTCGGATTGGGAGGGTGCGCAACGGCTGATCAACCAGGCCGTGGAGACCTTCGGAGGGCTCGACGCAGTCGTGAACAACGCCGGAATCCTGCGGGACCGAATGTTGACCAACATGACCGAGGCGGAGTGGGATGCTGTCATCAAGGTCCATCTCAAGGGTACGTTCGCCCCGTCTCGCTGGGCTGCCGCCTACTGGCGAGAGCGAGCCAAGGCCGGCGAGACCAATGACGGTCGCATCATCAACACCACCTCGGTGTCGGGAATCTACGGCAACCCTGGCCAGACCAACTACGGAGCAGCCAAGGCCGGCATTGCTTCGTTCACGGTCATTGCCGCGCAGGAACTGGCCCGCTATGGAGTGACCGTCAACGCCATCTCGCCCGGAGCCCTGACCCGCATGACCGAGAGCCTCGGTATCGCGGGAGACGATGACGAAAGCAAGGAGATGATGAGTCCTCGTTGGATCGCTCCCATCGCCACCTGGCTGGTGAGCAAGGAGTCGGCTCCGGTCACGGGCCGCGTCTTCCAGGCCAGCGGTCGCGGTTTGGGCATTGCCAACACCTGGCACCAGGGCCCCATGAACGAGGCGCTCGACGATCCAACAGCCATCGGACCCGTGGTACAGCGAATGATGGGTGAGGCCCAGCCCAACAGCGACATGGCGGGCAACCCCATCACCGGGCCCGGGTTTCCGACCCCCTACTGATTTCCTGGCTGATCCGATTCCGTACTGGATTCGCTAGAACAATCTCTGTTGCGGGCGTTCGATGCCTCGCAGTACGTCGTAGTCGATCTCGGACGTCCCGATATTGCGATCGGCGGCCAGGGTGCGGGCCTGGGGCTTGATCTCCTGGGCAACGAACAGGCCCCGCACCGGCGCCAGGTTCGCATCTCGGTTCAAGAAGTCGAGATAACGGGTCAATTGCTCGACCCCGTCGATCTCTCCTCGACGTTTGATCTCGATGGCGACCGTTCGTCCTTGCGCGTCGCGACAGAGGAGGTCGACCGGACCGATATCGGTGGGGAACTCGCGGCGAACAAGCGTCAAGCCCTGCTCGATCTGCTCCGGGTCATAGGACAGCAGCTCCTGGAGGTGTGCCTCCACACCGTCTTTCTGGAGCCCGGGGTCGATTCCCAGATCATGGGCCGAATCAGAGTGCACTCGGTGCAGCGTGATCAGGAGCTCCTCTCCCTTGGGGCTGACCACGGTCCAATGATCGTCGTGCTCGGTCAGGACGTTGGGAGCGTTCATCCAGTTGAGCGGCTTGTAGGCGCCACCGTCGGCATGAACGGCGACGCAGCCATCGGCCTTGACCATGATCAAGCGCGTGGCTCGAGGCAGATGGGCAGTGAGCCGACCGTCGTAGTCCACGGTGCAATCGGCGATGACGAGACGCATGGGACGTTTCTAGCCGATGTGGCGTGGCAGCCCTTGCTCAGTCGA
Source organism: uncultured Acidimicrobiia bacterium (assembly GCA_937890445.1). Classification (GTDB taxonomy): domain Bacteria; phylum Actinomycetota; class Acidimicrobiia; order Acidimicrobiales; family SZUA-35; genus JAHECQ01. Next base: position 5,090 of record CALACD010000223.1, read on the forward strand.
GCAGACGTCCGGTCAAGCGCTTCTGAATGAGGGCTCGTCGTTCCTTCAACTCTGCGTACGTGAGCCGATCGGTCGTAGCCGGATCGACGCCGAATCCGGCCTTGACGCCATCCATGTCGATTTCCCACGGCTCGGCCGGCATACCGAGCTGGGCTGCGATCGCAGCTCCGTGAGTGGTGGCGAAGTGGGTGCCGATCTCGGTCACGACGGCGAACATGTCGAGCTCCGGCGCCAGGGTTGCGATGGCGCTGTCGAGGAAGATCAGGTTCTTCACGTAGAGCATGAGCGATTTCGGCATGCGGGCGCCGTAGGCCAGGAGAGACTTGATGACGCGTTGAAGTTCCTTGACCAACTCGTCCGGATCGAGCTGGGTCGGATCGAGAGGGGGCCCATCCAGGCCCAGGTCGGCGATCACGGCGTCGATGTCGGTATCGGGGGGAAGCGTCCCCAGGTCGCGAAGTGCCTTGACTTGACCACGGACATCGTTCATCGTGGCCGACATCATCATCCGGAGGAACGCCATGCGTTCGTCCTGGGTGAGACGACCCGTGATTCCGAAATCGAGCAGTGCAGTGCGACCGTCTTCCATGACGAAGAGGTTTCCACCGTGGAGATCACCGTGGAAGACGCCATGGAGGAAGGCACCTTCGAGAAAGCCGAGCATGCCCGTCTTGACGACGGCCTGGGTATCGACGCCGGCGGCCTTCATGCCGACGACGTCGTCGAACTTGAACCCTCGGAGTCGCTCCATCACCAGAATGCGTTGGGTCACGAACTCGGGGTGGGGCCGGGGCACGACGAATCCACGCTGATCCAGGTCGGCCAGCACCTTGGCCACGTCGAGCATGTTGGCCGCCTCGAGACGGAAGTCGAGTTCTTCGATGATGGTCTCGGCGAACAACTCGACCAGGGCTGGCGGATTGGCCAGCGCTGCGACCGGGATTCGTCCGACGAGGAACGGGGCCAGCCAGGCCAAGACACGGAGGTCGCGTCGAACGATGTCGTCGATCCGCGGGCGCTGGACCTTGATCACGACCTCTTCGCCCGTCCTCAAGGTCGCAGCATGCACCTGGGCGATGGATGCTGCTGCCAGCGGCACGGGATCGATCCAGGTGAAGACCTCGTGGACCCCGCGACCCAGTTCGGCTTCGAGGATCTTGACCACGGTGGCATACGGCTCTGCCGGCACCTGGTCCCGACACTTGCGACACTCGGCAACCAACTCGGGCGGGAACACGCCCTCGCCTGCGCTGATGATCTGTGCCAGTTTGATGTAGGTGGTCCCGAGCTTCTCCGCCGACAGTCGAACTCGGCGACTGATGTCGGCTCGGGACGACGGGCGTCGTCGTTCGAAGAGGGCCCACGCACCGATCGACCGTCCCAGCACGGCGACCACGGTGCAGGCTCGGGCAACCGGCGGCAGACGAGGAGGTCGAGTCAGTCCGGGCAGGGCTCTGGCCTGTGCCGCCCGGAGCCCGTCGACTGCGCTCAGCCACTGCAACTCGCTGGTCGCAACGCTCCATGGTTGAGCGTCGCTGAAGGACCCAAGAGCGAGATCGTCGGCCAGCAGTTTCATCGACTCATTGTCGACCACGGCGAGCCAGGTGGTGGTATCGGGTGCCTGTGAGATGTGCCACCGATCAGAAATCGGGCGGGCGTTTCTCGACCAAGGCCTGCACCCCTTCGCGGTACTCTGGGTGCTTCATCATGCTGTCGAGGAGCCGCAGCGACTCGGTGACCGAGGTTCCCACATCGCGATGAAGGTCGAGGTAGACCTGTTGTCGGGTCTCCCGCAAGGAGCCGGCCGCAACTCCTGAGGCCAACTGCTCAGCGTAGTCGAGCACCCGATCAAGCAGCTCATCAGCAGGATGAATGGCGTTCAGATACCCCCATTCGAGGGCTTCTTCGGCCAGCATCACCCGTGACGACAACAAGATGTCGAGGGCTCGTGTCAGTCCCACGATGCGAGGAAGCATCCACGAGAGCCCGTATTCGGGAGGAAGTCCGAGCTTTCCGTGAGCGGTCGTGAACTTCGTTCCGGGGCTGGCGAAACGGAGGTCGGCGAAGGTGGCGAGGGCCATGCCAATGCCGGCTGCTGCCCCCTGAACCGCGGCGATGACGGGCTTGGACAGACCGTAGTGAGCAGCGAAGGGATGGTCGAACGCAGGCGAGAGGCCATAGCCGGGGTTGGCCTGGACGTCGGAGAGGCCACGGTCATAGCCACCTCTTGCAACGTGTCCCTCCAGTGCCTGACTGTCTCCGCCGACGCAGAATCGTTGGCCATCGCCCGCGATCACGATGACCCGGACAGCAGGATCAGCATCGGCCTGAGCCAAGCTCCATCGATACTCGGTGTCCATGCGGCCGGTCCAGGCGTTGCCTCGATCCGGTTTCGACAACGTGATCAGACCCACTCGACCAGTCACCTCGTAGCGTGTCGCCTTCAGTTCCATGGTGGGGCCCCTCAACGATTGAGAATTGCGAGCGAGCGTTCGGCCCACTCTGTCCGGCAGATCAACAGGTCAGGAAGATAGACATCATCGTTGTTGTAGACCAATGGTGAGCCGTCGAGCCGACTGCAGTGCAGTCCGGCCGACATGGCCACCGCGACCGGGGCCGCATTGTCCCACTCGTATTGTCCACCGGAGTGGGCATAGATGTCGGCATGGCCCAGGACCACGGCCATGGCCTTGGCCCCAGCCGAACCCATCTCGATGTACTGGGCCTCGAGCTCGGCGGCCAAGGTCACCGCAGCGGGAGGACGTCGCGTGCGGCTGACGATCACCCGAGGGGCGTCGGGACTCGGCGGCGGCAGCGTCGGGGGCTGGGCTGTACTGAGCGTGATGCCCTGAGCGGGGAGGGCAACGCCGCCGGCGACGGCGACACCCGCCACGACCAATGCGATGTGGACGGCCCAGTCGTCTCGGGGTGGTTCGGAGAACTCGCGCGTGCCGTCCAGTGGATCGACGATCCACGTGCGCTCCGCTCCGAGCCGAGCCTTGTCGTCCTTGCCTTCTTCGGACAGGACGGCGTCGGCCGGGCGGTGCATGGCCAGTTCCGCCACGATCAGCTCGTGGGCGGCTCGATCTCCTTCGTCCTTGATCTCGCCGGCGGAAGCGCCCGCAGCCACGAGTCGGGACCGGACCTCCAGCAGGATCTCTCCGGTTCTGGTGGCGAGGTCAGCGGCGAACTGATGGTCGTGCGCGGTGACGGACATGATCGAGACCGTAGCGGACGGGATCGTGGCTTCGGGGCCGAGAGGACTCGACTGGATCGTGCCAGGTCAGCTCGACTGCTCGGTGGCCCGGAGGGCGGCCCGAGTCGGTGCGACCTTCTCGGCTGGTTCACCGTGGGGGGACCCGGCGTGCTCGTAGCACTCGAAGTGATAGTGCTCGACTCGTCTCCACTCGCCGTTCTCGTAGACGTTGCAGATCACCTGCTGATCACGCTGGCGAGCTCGGAACTTGACCTGTTTGTCGCAATGGACACAGTCGGTCCTGGATCCTGCCTCGATGAGGCGCAACACTGCACGACTGACGGGCTTGGTCTTGGTTGCCGATTTCGAGGCCATGCTAGGAACATCGGCGTCGTTTCGACTCTCTTGAGCTGCCGGCGCTGAGCTGGGTCCGATGGCCCACTGCGGGCATCATTCCCGTCCGTGAGGCTTCAGCGAACGAGAGGCTTGTAGGTGACCCGGGCCGGTCCGGACTCATGGCCCAACTCTCGTTCCCGGAACGCTTCGTACTCGGAGAAATTGCCCTCGAACCACCGAACCTGGGAGTTGCCTTCGAAGGCCAGGATGTGAGTGGCGATGCGGTCGAGGAACCAACGATCGTGGCTGATCACGACGGCACATCCGGGGAAACGTTCGAGCGCATCCTCGAGGGCGCGCAGGGTGTCGACGTCGAGATCGTTGGTCGGTTCGTCGAGGAACAACACGTTGCCGCCTCGCTTGAGCACCTTGGCCAGGTGGACTCGATTGCGTTCGCCACCGGAGAGGACGCCGACCGATTTCTGCTGGTCCGATCCCTTGAAGTTGAACGAGCCGACATAGGCCCGACCGTTGATCTCTCGCCCACCCACTTCGAGCAGATCGTTGCCCTCGGTGATCTCGGTGTACACGGTGTTGTCGGAATCTAGGGTGTCGCGACTCTGATCGACATAGGCCAAGTCAACGGTTGAACCAATGGTGATCGATCCCGAGTCCGGAGCCTCGCCGACGCCGGTGGCGGCATGAATCAACATGTTGAACAGGGTGGTCTTGCCGGCGCCGTTTCCTCCAATGACACCGACGATACCGGCCGGCGGAAGCTTGAACGAGAGATCCTCGATGAGCAGCCGATCGCCGAAGCCCTTGGTGAGGTGCTCCACCTCGATCACCTGATCACCGAGGCGAGGGCCGGGGGGAATGTGGATCTGTACCTTCTCGTCGCCGGGGTCGTAGGCCTCGGCTTCGGCCTGCAACGACTCGTAGGCGGTCAAGCGAGCTTGTCCCTTCGCCTGGCGAGCCTTGGGGCTCATCCGAACCCAGTCGAGCTCTCGTTGCAGGGTGCGCTTGCGGGCTGCCTGGGCTCGTTGCTCGGAATCGAGTCGAGCCTGCTTCTGCTCGAGCCAACTGCTGTAGTTGCCCTCGAACGGAAAGCCCTTGCCCCGGTCGAGCTCGAGAATCCACTTGGCTACGTTGTCGAGGAAGTATCGATCATGGGTGATCGCTACAACCGTGCCCTGGTAGTCGCTGAGGAAGCGCTCGAGCCAGCCGACGGATTCGGCATCGAGGTGGTTCGTGGGCTCGTCGAGGAGAAGGAGATCGGGCTGAGAGATCAGGAGTCGACACAGGGCGACTCGGCGTCGCTCACCGCCGGAGAGGTTGTCGACCGAGGCATCGGCCGGTGGCAGGCGAAGCGCTTCCATGGCGATCTCGATCGTTCGTTGCAGGTCCCAACCCTGGGCCGCTTCGATCTTGGCCTCGAGGTCAGCCTGTTCGGAACCGAGTTTGTCGTAGTCAGCGTCGGGGTCGGACCATCCGGCGAGAACTTCCTCGTATCGGGCCAGGATGCTGACGGTCTCGCCGGCCCCGTCCATGACATTGCCCCGAACGTCTTTGCTCGGATCGAGATGAGGTTCCTGTTCGAGGTAGCCGACGCTGAACCCCGGTGTCAGTCGAGCCTCACCGACGAACCCCTCGTCGGCCCCCGCCATGATCTTGAGCAGCGAGGACTTGCCAGCACCATTGCCGCCGAGCACACCGATCTTGGCGCCGGGGTAGAACGAGAGCGAGATGTTGTCGAGAACTTGGCGGTCGGGCGGATGAAACCGGCCGACCTTGTGCATGGTGTAGATGAACTGAGCTGCCACCGAGCCGAGGTTAACAACTGGTGAGGCCAACGACTGGCTGTGCGCCCGTCGAGTCTGGCTGCTCGAAGTCGCCGGAGATCTCGGCCAAAACGACGGTGGCCTCGGCGAGAGCCGAGGCCACCATGAGTTCGAGTTGGCAATGCCTACTTCTTCGCGGCGGCCTTCTTGGCGGGTGCCTTCTTGGCGGGTGCCTTCTTGGCTACGGCTTTCTTGGCGGCGGCTTTCTTGGCGGGTGCCTTCGTGGCTACGGCCTTCTTGACGGCGGCTTTCTTGGCCGGTGCCTTCTTGGCCGGTGCCTTCTTGGCCGGTGCCTTCTTGGTGGCGGCTTTCTTGGCCGGCGCTTTCTTGGCCGGCGCTTTCTTGGCCGGCGCCTTCTTTGCTGCTGCCTTCTTGGCTACTGCCTTCGTCGTTGCCTTCTTGGTTGCCACGTGGCTATCGCTCCTTGTCAGACGCCCGTCTTCCGCGGAATCGTCGCCAGATGGTAACGAGTCGGGAGAGGGGGTGGTTGGACCCTCACCCATAGTGTCGGCCCGGACGTCACCCACGTTGAGGAGTTCGACGTTGATGCCGCGCCGTTCACTGTCCAGGGAAACGACCCGGACGGTTACCTGTTGATCCTTGGCCACCAGGTCACGGGCCTTGGCCGGCGCCGGGTCGCCCATCGCCTTGCTGGGCAAATAGCAGAGCACCGCGTCGACACGGACGTAGCAACCGTGCGACGAGAAGTGATCCACGACCGCCTCTACGGCGTCTCCCAGGCTGTGCGTCGAGACGAAACCAAGGAACGAGAGCGGAGCGTTGAGTTCCTCGACCGGTGAGGTCTTGGGATCGGAACGTCGGTCGTTCGACTTCGGACGACCCTGTTGCTCGGCTGAGGGGCGGGGAGGCAGTTCCGCCTCTGCCGATCCGGTCGCGGTCCTTTGAGCCGACGGAGGCGGATTGTCCTTCGAGGGCACCGGGGCCGGACCGATCGGACCGCTGGCCGACGATCGCTTCGGTCGTCGCTCCGAGCCGCCGTTGGCGCTGCGGGAGCCGTTGCCAGTGCTGCTTCGACCGCTGCCTCTTGCCTCTCGAACGGATCGCCGAGAAGCCGGTCCGCGAACGGGAACGCGCTCGACGAACACCCAGCCGACATGTTCGATCGGCTTGCCTCCGAAGAGGCGGCCTTCGTCGAAGAGCCAGCCGTGCTCCCCGTGGAACTCCTGGAACGAGTCGTTGGAGAAGACGATGGCGTCGGCCTTGTCGGCAACCTGGAGGATGAAAGCATCGCCGCGGCCGACGACGCCGGCTGGAGGCATGATGATCTCCCCCGCGTCTACCGCGGCTTCGAAGTCGGGCTTTTCTGGGTCTTCGATTCTGTGAGCGAAGGTGGCGTCGACGATTACGGTCACCGAGTCGAAGCTGTGTTCCTCGAGGATGGCGCGAACCGCCTCATCGAGTTGCTTCAGGCTCGGAAGACTCCGACCTTCTGTTGCAATGTTGGAACCGTCGACCACGAGATGTCGTGGCGATGAAGTCATGTTGCCACCAGTGAACCACCGATCCGAGCGAATTCCCGGGATTGCCGCAAACAGGTTCCCTCCGTCACATCAGTTCGATGGGTCGGTGGCCAGCTGCCTAGGATCATCGCTCGTGATCAACGCAGTACTCTTCGACTTCGGCGGAGTGATCCTCACGTCACCCTTCGAGGCGTTCAACGCCTACGAACGGGACAACGATCTTCCGCTCGAGCTCATTCGAACCATCAACACCACGAACCCGGACAACAACGCGTGGGCCAAACTGGAACGCAGCGATGTCAGCGCTTCGGAGTTCGCGGCCCTGTTCGAACAGGAGGCGGCAGCCCTCGGCCATCGACTCGACGGTTCGGCAATTCTCGGTCTGTTGTCCGGTGACCTTCGACCAGAGATGGTCGAAGCACTGCGACGCATCGGCGAAGCCGGCTTCAAGACGGCGTGCCTGACCAACAACTTCGTGGCTCATGACGACCGGGGGAGCGGCGTGGATTCCGCAGATCCGGAGCGAGCCGTTGCCCTACGCGAGGTGATGGGCCTCTTCGATGCCGTGGTCGAGTCTGCCCGGGTCGGGATCCGCAAGCCCGAGGTCCGCTTCTACGAGATCGCTCTGGAAGCTCTCGGGATCGAAGCGAGCGAGGCGGTGTTCCTCGATGATCTCGGGATCAACCTGAAGCCGGCCAGGGCCATGGGGATGACCACCATCAAGGTGGCCTCGGCCGACCAGGCTCTGACAGAACTGGAAGAGGTCATCGGGCTGAAGCTGCGTTGACCGTGAGCGGGCCCGATGCGACGTGCCGGAGCGGCCGCTAGCCGGGGATGCCGGTGAAGGCTCGCTCGAGCAGCTCGCTCTGTTCCTGACGATGCACGGCGCCAGTACCTGTCGCCGGACTGCCCGACTCGGTACGGCTCACGCGCCGAATCTGGTGCGTCTGGCCATGGGCCTCGTAGAGGCGACCCTTCACTGAGTTCCAAGCACCCATGTTCTCGGGTTCCTCCTGCAGCCAGACGATCTCCTTGGCACCTCGATAGCGATCCAGCACGCCAGCGATGGCCGGGAACGGCCAGGGGTACAGCTGCTCGACCCGGATGACGGCCGCGTTGGCGCCGGTTGCATCCCGATGCTCCTCGGCTTCGGCGGCAACCTTGCCGCTGGCGAAGATGACCCGTCGGACTGCGGAGGGATCGATGTCATCGTTCGCGACGTCGAGTACCTCCTCGAAGGAACCCGACATCAGCTGATCGACCGTGCTCCTGGACCACTTGGCCCGAAGACCCGACTTGGGCGTGAAGATGATCAGTGGCTTCTGAATCGGCCGAACCATCTGTCGTCGCAACAGGTGGAAGAACTGGGCAGCGGTCGTTGCATTGGCCACCTGAATGTTGTCTTCGGCGCACAGGAGGAGGAACCGTTCGAGGCGAGCCGAGGAGTGCTCGGGCCCCTGACCCTCGAACCCGTGAGGAAGCAGCAGCACGAGGCCCGACTTCTCCGCCCACTTGTCCTCTCCGGCGACGAGGAACTGGTCGATGATGATCTGGGCACCGTTGACGAAATCGCCGAACTGGGCTTCCCACATCACCAGGGCATCGGGTTTGACCAACGAGTAGCCGTACTCGAAACCGAGCGCGGCGTATTCTGACAACGTCGAGTCGTACACCCAGAAGTTCGTGGCATCGTCACCGAGTCGAGACAGCGGGGTGAACTCATCTCCGTTCTCGTAATCGTGGAGGGTTGCGTGTCGGTGGGCGAATGTTCCACGACGGGAATCCTGGCCGGCCAAACGGACCGAGATCTTCTGGGTCAAGAGGGTTCCGAAGGCGAAGGCCTCGCCCAGTGCCCAGTCGACTTCGCCACTGGCGTACATGGCGTCGCGAGCTTCGAACTGGCGAGCCAGCTTGGGGTGAACCGTGAACCCTTCGGGCGCGTAGGACAACGCGGCGTAGACCCGATCGAGCGTTGCCTTGTCGACACCGGTCTCCACATGGGGCAGCACCCCGATTGCGGGCGGCGACGGCTTGGCCAAGAGACCGGCCGGTGGTGCGCTCTCCCGAGTAGTGTCGAGCGCCTTCTGCAACAGGTCCTGGAAGTAGGTCAGTGCTCCCTCGGCCTCGGCGACCGAGATGTCGCCGCGGTCGATCAAGTTCTGGGTGTACAGGGTGCGGACCGAAGGTCGCTCCGCGATCTTCCGGTACATCAACGGCTGGGTATAGCTGGGATCGTCGCCCTCGTTGTGCCCGTGGCGGCGATAGCCGATCACGTCGATGACGACGTCCTTGTTGAACTCCTGACGGTACGCGAACGCCAGTCGTGCCACCCGCACGCAAGCCTCGGGGTCGTCGGCGTTCACGTGGAAGATCGGCGCCTGGACCATCTTGGCCACGTCGGTCGAATAAGCCGAACTGCGTGACTGATGTGGCGCCGTGGTGTAACCGAGTTGGTTGTTGATGACGACGTGGATCGTTCCGCCGACCTTGTAGCCCTTGATCTGCGAGAGATTGAGCGTCTCGGCGATGACGCCCTGACCGGCGAAGGCCGCGTCGCCGTGCATGAGCACGGCGAGGACGGGGTAGTTGCCGGAGTCGTTGTCGTCCATGAAGGCCCGGGCCATGCCGACCACGACGGGGTCGACGGCGTCGAGGTGTGATGGGTTCGGTGCCAGGTGGAGGTCGATGGAGTTTCCGGCCGGGCTGGTGTGCTGGCCGTCGAACCCCAGATGGTACTTCACGTCGCCGGAGCCCTGGATCGAGTCCTCCTGGATCATGCCCTCGAACTCGGTGAAGAGATTCTCGTGTTCCTTGCCCATGACGTTGACCAGGACGTTGAGGCGACCGCGATGGGCCATGCCGATCACGACTCGATCCAGGCCGTTGTCTGCAGCCATCGAATTGATGGAGTCGAGGATGGGGATGGTGCTCTCCACGCCTTCGAGACCAAAGCGCTTCTGGCCCACGTATCGGGCCCCCAGGAACTTCTCGATCGCTTCGGCCGCGCTCAAGCGCTCGAGAATGTGGTGTTGCTCATCGCGGGTCGTTGCTTCCCGCCGACCCTCGACCTGTTCCTGGATCCAGCGCTTCTCGGCCGGTTCCGCGATGTGCATGTACTCGATACCAATGGTGCGGCTGTAGGCGTCTCGCAGCACGCCGAGGATGTCACCCAACGCCATCTTGCGGGTTTCACCGCCGACGGAGGCATAGACGCCGTCCTGCAGACCGGTCAGGAACTCGCGGTCGAGATCCCAGATGGTCAGCCCGAACGTCGCCGGATCCAACTCGGGGTGGCGCTTGGAAGCCCGATCCTCCAGCGGGTTGGTGTTGGCGATCAAATGACCACGTACGCGGTACTGGTTGATGAGTGTGTTGACCGCCATCTGTTTGGCGATCTGCCCGTCGGCCGAATCGTTCTCGGTGGCACCGTGGTCGGTCCGCCACTGCACCGCCTCGTAGGGGACACCGGTGCTCCGGAAGGCATCGACGTAGAAGTCGTGATCTCCCATCAGCATCTCGTGGACTCGTTTGAGGAACAGCCCAGATTCGGCGCCTTGGATGATCCGGTGGTCGTAGGTCGACGTGATGGCGATGATCTTCGACAAGCCGAGCTGGGCCAGGATGCGAGGATCGGCGGCCTGGTACTCGGTTGGGTAGTCGATTCGGCCGACCCCGATGATGGCTCCCTGCCCTGGCATCAGTCGAGGGACGGACTGAACGGTGCCGAGGGTTCCGACGTTCGTCAGACTCACGGTTGCGCCGGTCATGTCGTCGACCGTCAGCTTGTTGTCCCGAACCTTGCGAATGAGTGCCTCGTACTCCTCGACGAACCCAGCGAAATCAAGGGTTTCGGCCGCCTTGATGACGGGCACGATCAACGATCGACTGCCGTCGTCCTTCTGCTGGTCGACGGCTATCCCCAGATTGACGTGCGGGTTGCGAACCAACCGAGGTTTCCCGTCGGCGCCCTCGAAATAAGAGTTGTTCAGCGCAGGGACGGTCTCGGAGAGGGCTCGGACGACGGCATAACCGATGAGGTGGGTGAAGCTGACCTTGCCGCCACGGACCCGACCCAGATGATTGTTGAGAACCTTGCGGTTGACCTCGAGCAACTTGGCCGGGACCTCCCGGAAACTGGTCGCCGTCGGAACGCTGAGACTGGCCTCCATGTTGGCTGCGATTCGGGCCGCAACACCCCGGATCGGTTCGCCCGGTTCTTCGCTGGCGGTCGAAGCCGCTGCCAGAGTCGACGGGGTGGGGGACGGCGCGGAACCCGTCGGCGTCGCAGGCGCGGGTACCACGGCGGCCGCAACTGGGGTGGGGCTCGACGAGAGCACGTCCGTTGCCGCCCCAGGTGCGTCGTCAGCGATCGGACCCGTGCCGGTCCCGTTGGTTGTGGCGCCGTTGGTTGTGCCGCCGTTGGCGAACACCGCCTGCCACTCGGTCGGAACCGATCTTGGATTGGCCAGGAACTGCATCCGCAGCTCCTCGATCAACCAATCGTTCGGGCCGGAAGATGCGTGGGTTGGGTGGTCAGACACCTTCGAATCCTACAAGATGCATGGTGCGGCATTGGTGGGCCGTACGGAGACATTCGTCGCCATCCCGAGGTGAGCGGTTCCCAGGATCGGTCCGGGTCGTTATCGTCGAGGTCGATGCTGGTCGCTACGTGGAATGTGAACTCGTTGAACGCTCGTCTTCCCCGGGTGGAGGAGTGGCTGGCTCAGGTCGAGCCCGATGTGCTCTGTCTCCAGGAGACCAAGCTGGCCGACGACGCGTTCCCCCACTCGGTGTTCGAGGGTCTCGGCTATCGCTCGATTCATCACGGTGAGGGGCGGTGGAATGGTGTCGCCATCCTGTCACGGGTGGGCATCGACGAGCCGATCTACGGTTTCGGTGACGGGATCGAGCCTGACAGCGACGCTCGCCTGATCTCGGCCGACTGTGGCGGAATCCGAGTTCACAGTGTGTATGTCCCCAACGGTCGAGAGGTCGACCACGAGCATTACCACTACAAGTTGTCCTGGTTGAGCCGACTGCGGGAACATCTGGACACGACGGTCTCAGCCGATGACGACGTCATCGTCGCCGGCGACTGGAACATCGCTCCCACCGACGCCGATGTCTGGGATCGGGCCGCGTTCGAAGGAGCGACTCACGTCACCGAGGCCGAACGAGATGCTCTTGCACGGGTGCTGGACTTCGGACTCATCGACACCTTTCGGCAACGGCACCCCGGTCCTGGTCTCTACTCCTACTACGACTATCAGGCCGGCCGCTTCCACAAGCGACAGGGCATCCGCATCGACTATCTCGTCGCTTCTCGTCCACTGGCCGAGCGGGCGGTGCTCGACATCGTCGATCGCAACGGCCGCAAAGGCACGAAGCCCAGCGACCACGCTCCGGTGCTCACGCTGTATCGAGACATCGACGATCGGACCGGAGGTCGTGAGACGTGAGCAAGGGAGCCACTCCCGATCAAGTGGCGGCCACGATTGCCGCGTTCTTCGAGCACCGAGACATCGCCGAGCTGTCCCCTCGTCGTCGGCTGACCTGGCAGGTCGGCGACACGGCCAGAGAGATCATCGAGCAACTGGTGGACACCCGCGCCACGGACGACGATCTCGCCGCCGTGCTCACCGAACTCGAGCAGGTCGTGGGCAGGCTCCGCCGCTTCGATCACGGCCGGAGATACGACGGCTATGGCGAAGCAGCAACAGCCGGTGGTGAGCCCCCGTTGGGTCATGCCGATTTCAGCCCCCTGATCGGCCGAGCGAATCCCATCGCCCCCCCGATGGTGTTCACCCTGGAATCCGAGATCGGCAGCCTCGCACCCGAGGTTGGTGCAACCGTCAACTTCGGGTCCGCGTACGAAGGACCTCCCGGCTTCGTCCACGGCGGAATCGTGGCTGCCGCCTTCGACGAGATCATGGGGTCGACACAGGCCTTGACCGGCAACCCGGGGATGACGGGAACGCTGACCATCAGCTATCGGGCTCCGACCCCGTTGCACACCGATCTGCGCTTCGTGTCTCGTCTGGCCGGCATCGATGGCCGCAAGATCACCGTCACCTCGCAGCTCCTGGCTGGTGAGGTCTTGTGCGCGGAAGCGACCGCGGTGTTCATCAGCATCGATTTCGATCGACTCATGCAGATGCAGATCGAGCGGAATCAGGATTCGGGTGCATCACCGGACGCAGCCCCCGACGAAGCCACCACAGCCAAGAGCTGATCGCCGAATCGTTCCAGTTTCACGGGTCCGACACCGGGCATGCCGGCAAGCTGGGCTTTGGTCAGCGGGCGACGTTTGGCGATGGAGCGCAGTGTCTTGTCGTCGAAGATGACAAAGGCTGGAACGTCGGCTGCCCTGGCCTGCCTCTGGCGCCACGTTCGGAGCGCCTCGAACAACGGATCGCTTGCAACGTCGGTACTCGACGCTCGCCTGCGCTTGGGAATGGCGTTCCGGGTGGTCGCCAACTCCGCTCGCCAATCGGTGGGTTGGTAGCCGCGTCGAAGGTGTTCGATGGCCGATTGCAGCACATCGAGATGCTGCGACGGTTGTCGCTTCGACACCCGGGTACCGAAGGTCCGCTCCGCTGCCCACGACAGATGCAGCGCACGTTCGGCACGGGTGATCCCGACGTAGAGCAGCCGCTGCTCCTCGGCCAATTGGCCTCCGGTCTTGGCATAGCTGATCGGGACCAGACCCTGCTCGAGTCCGGCGACGTGGACCACCGGCCACTCCAGTCCCTTTGCCCCGTGGAAGGTCGTCAGTTCGACGGCGTCGACATCGATTGCCACCTCGCTGGCCTGGACCGTGGCCAACCATGCCAGCAGGCCGGGGCCGGTCGGCGTCGGGTCGACAACGACATATTCGTGCACCAGTCGGCTGAGGGCCGCCAGATTCTGACGCCGTTCGATCTCGGCTGGAACCAATTGCTCCTCGTTCTCCTCGAGGGACTCGTCCAGAGCTTGGAGGGAGACGGTCAGATTCACCCCTTCGCGACCCAATGAACGGAGCTCGGACTTGACCTCTTGGCTCGACAACGGTCCGGAGCCTCCACGCACTCGAACCGGGATGCCCTGTTCGGCCAAGGCCTGCTCGATGGGAACCAGCTGGGCGTTGGTGCGAACGAGCACGGCCTGGTCTGCCCACGGATCGCCGACGCTCTTGGCCGAGCGGATGGCGCGAGCGATGCCATCGGCCTCGGCCCGATCGGTCGGGTAGGCCGTGAGGGTCGGCACCGAGCCGGGACCTCGGTGCGCTTCGAGGCGCGCCGAGGTTCGTCCCAGGGCCGCCGTGGCCAGGGTGAGGATCTGGGGAGTCGATCGGTAGTTGTCACTCAACTCGACGACGGTGGCCGTGGGCTCGCGGCGAGCGAAGGCGGTGAGCAACTGCGGGTCGGCACCGTTCCATCCGTAGATGGCTTGGTTGGGATCGCCGACCACGAACAGATCGTCGCCGGCCCCGCGCCAGGCGTGAAGCAGCTCGAACTGTAGTGGATTGACATCCTGGAACTCGTCGACGTACAGATGGCGGTGCCGCCACCGAATGGCAGCGGCGTAGTCGGGATCGGTCACCAGATCCCGGGTGGCGAGGGCGAGAAGGTCGTCGAAGTCGACGACCCGCCGCCGCCGCTTCTCCTGCTGATAGCGCTCCATGATGTCGGCCATGTCGTCCACTGGCAGAGGACTGGTTCGACCCTCCATCTCGGCTGCCGCGCCGTACAGGTCCGGACCGACCAGTCGGGCTCGGGCCCACTCGATCTCGCTGACGACATCGAGTGGATCGACCCGACCGCGACGACCCATCAGCTGGCTGATGAGGCCGTACTTGCGGTCGAGCATCGCGGGCGGCTGGATGCCCCGATCGTTCCAGCGTTGCCGAAGTTGGGTGAGTGCCACCGCGTGGAACGTGCCGGCGACCACGTCGTCCCGGAGCCCCGTACGGCGGAGTCGTTCCCGGAGCTCGGCCGCTGCCTTGCGGGTGAAGGTCAACGCCAGAACTCGTTGTGGGTCGGTGGCCCCCGTCGCCACCCGGTAGGCAATGCGTCGAGTGAGGACGCGGGTCTTGCCCGATCCGGCGCCCGCCATCACGACGAGCGGGCCACCGTCGTGCACGACGGCTTCCACCTGTCGCTCGTTGAGTCCGTCCAACAGTGCGCGCCCATCCACCTTCGGGACATTACCCGCCCCCAGTGACAGTCTCGGTGGGAACCTCGGGATTCGCTGCTCAGCGGCTGGCACACCGCAAGGCTTGCTAGTCTCGGACCGTGGTTGGACCAAGTGACCCCATTCGACCCGGCGAAGCGGTCGTCCTCGATCTGCGTCCCCACTGGTGGTTCTTTGCTCGACCAGCGCTCGCGCTGGTGGTGTCCCTCGTCCTTGGCGTGCTGTTGCTCAGTTTCGGGCCGGGCGGGGACGTCGAGGGCATCCTCAATCTGATGGTGGCTGGCCTGCTGATTGCCTCGGTCGTCTGGTTCGCCGCCCGTTATGCGGTCTGGGCCACCACCAACTTCGTGGTCACGACCGATCGACTGGTCACACGCCGTGGTGTCTTCAGCCGTACCGGCATCGAGATCCCCCTGGAGCGCATCAACACGGTGTTCTTCAGTCAGAGTCTCCTGGAACGCATGATTCGCTCCGGCGACCTGGTGATCGAGTCGGCGGGGGAGATGGGGAGTTCGCGTTTCACCGACATCCGACGGCCCCTCGACGTCCAGAACGAGATCTACATCCAGATGGAGTCCAACGAGAACCGCAAATTCGATCGTGTCGGGCAGAACTTCGGGCCGGCCTCGGAATCCATACCGGACCAGATCGCCAAACTCGACGATCTCCGCCATCGGGGGGCCCTCACCGATGCCGAGTTCGAGGCCAAGAAGGCCGAACTCCTCCGGCGGCTCTGAGATGCGGGTGGTCAGTCTCGTTCCTTCGGTGACCGAGACGATGCGGGCATGGGGAATCGATCCGATCGCCTGCACCCGGTATTGCGAGCAGCCGGATCTGGCCACCATCGGAGGAACCAAGAATCCCGAAGTTGCGGCCATCGTCGAGTTGGGGCCCGATCTCGTGGTGCTCGACAAGGTCGAGAATCGTCGAGAAGATGCCGAAGCCCTCGAGGCCGCAGGTCTGGATCTCCACGTGACCGATGTCCGTACCCTGGGCGACGTGGTACCCGAACTCGACGCGCTGGCTGCTCGACTCGGATTGGATTCCCAGACCCGGGACTGGCCGTCACTGGCTTCGGTGCCGGTCGCTGCGTCTTGTTTCGTCCCCATCTGGCGGCGCCCGTGGATGACGATTGGAGCCGACACCTTCGGTTCGACCTTGCTCGAGGCCTTGGGATTCGCCAACGTCTACGCCGCCGCAGCGGTCGACTATCCGGAGGTCGAACTGGCGGAGGTGCGTCGACGACGTCCCGACGTGGTGTTGGCACCAACCGAACCCTACGAGTTCAGCGCCGCGCACCTCGAGGAACTCGGGGTCGTCGCACCGGTCGTCGTCGTCGATGGTCAGGATCTGTTCTGGTGGGGGTCGCGGACGCCCGCAGCAGTGGAGCGCCTGGCCGCGGCGCTTGGCCCGATCGCCCAAGGTGGGTTCGACAAACGCGGATAGCTTCGGCCTCCATGTCCGGATCAACTCTGTCATCGCCGACGAACGCATCAGCCCCGCAACAACCCGCGACCCAGTACTCGATCGCCCTCAAGGTGTCGCTCGACAACGTGCCCGGAGTGCTCGGCCGCCTGACCACGGCGATCGGCGATGTCGGCGGCAACATCTATGCCGTCGACAGCTTCGTGGCCAAGGGCCCCGTCGTCGATCGCGAGATCGTGGTCAACTGCACCGGCGTCGAGCACCAGGAACAGGTGGCCGCAGTCGTTGCCGACACGCCGGGCATCACACTGCACGACTGGTGGGATCGGACCTTCGCCATGCACCGCGGCGGCAAGATCGAGGTGTTGCCGCTGTGCCCGGTCGGCGACAGCGACGATCTGTCGATGGCCTACACCCCCGGAGTCGCCCGAGTCTGTAGCGCCATTGCACAGGACGAAAGGCTGGCCGACGACTACACCATCCGAAAGAACACGGTCGCCATCGTCTCGGATGGTTCCGCCGTCCTTGGTCTGGGCGACATCGGTCCCAAGGGTGCGATGCCGGTGATGGAAGGCAAGGCGCTCTTGTTCAAGGCATTCGGCGGCGTCGATGCGTTCCCGATCTGTCTCGATGTCCAGAGTCCCGAGGAGATCGTCGAGACCGTCGTTCGTCTGGCGCCGACCTTCGGCGGCGTGAATCTGGAGGACATTGCCGCGCCCGGCGCCTTCTATGTCGAGGAAGAGTTGAAGAAGCGGCTCGATATCCCCGTCTTCCACGATGACCAGCACGGGACGGCAGTGGTCGCCCTCGCTGCGCTGGAGAACGCCCTGAGGATCACGGGCAAGAAGATGGCCGATCTGTCCATCGTCATCTCCGGTGTCGGGGCTGCCGGTGTTGCGATCGGCAAGATCCTGTTGGGCGCCGGCACGGGTGAGGTCGTGGGTGTCGACAGTGCGGGAGCCGTGTTCGACGGTCGAGGAAATCTCAACAACTGGAAGCAGTGGTTCGCCGAGAACACCAACCCGGATCGGAAGCAGGGCAGCCTCGCCGATGTGATTCGAGGGGCTGATGTCTTCATCGGTGTCAGCGCCCCCGATGTGTTGTCGGTGGAGGACGTCAAGAGCATGTCGGCTGATCCCATCGTCTTCGCCATGGCGAATCCCGACCCCGAGATTCGTCCCGAGGCGGTTGCCGGCCTCGTTCGGGTCATGGGCACCGGTCGAAGCGACTACCCGAATCAGATCAACAACGTCCTCGCCTTCCCCGGCATCTTCCGAGGGGCTCTCGACGCTCGAGCGTCTGATATCACCGAAGGTATGAAGTTGGCTGCCGCCGGCGCCATCGCCGAGTCGGTTTCCGACGAGGAGCTCTCCGAGGTCCACATCATGCCGTCGGTGTTCAATCCCGAGGTCTCTCGCCGGGTCGCGATCGCAGTCGAGGCTGCGGCCCGAGCCGAGGGCGTCGCCCGCAACTGACCACCTTCTGGCGGCACTCGCGCCCGCGCCCGCCCGTCCTCGACGCCAGAAGCGCTCGGCCGAACCGGCAGACGGAGTTCTGGCGTTCGTGACCGGCGCCGGCATCGGCGAGCGACGCCGGAACCGCTGGTGTCAGCCGAGCTGGCTGATGGCGTCGGCCACGGCCAGGACGCGGCGGGCGTTGTCGACGTGCAGGTTCTCGATCATCCGACCGTCGACGGTGACCACACCTCGGCCGTCGGCCTCGGCCTCGGAGAAGGCATCGATGACTCGTCGGGCGAAGTCGATATCGGCGTCGGTCGGTGCCCAGGTTGCGTTCGCCGGTTCGACCTGGGACGGGTGGATCAGTGTCTTGCCATCGAAACCGAGTTCGAAACCCTGGGTTGCCTCGGCCAGGAACCCATCGGCGTTCTTCACGTCGTTGTAGACACCGTCCACGATGATCTTGCCCGCCTCGCGAGCCGCCAGTAGTGCACTTGCCAGGTGCGGGACCAATGCATGGCGTCCCGGTAGCAGGGGCGAGCGGAGCTCTTTGGCCAGGTCGTTCGTCCCCATCACCAGCACAGCGACTCGGTCGTGCGCTGCGAGCTGGCGGACATCGAGGACGGCCGTCGGCGTCTCGACCATGGCCCATATCCGGGTCGACGAGGGGGCCCCGGCCCGATCCAGGCGGTCGGAGATGTCGTCGAGTTCGGTGACCGACGCGACCTTGGGGATGACCACGGCGGAAGGGCCGGCGGCACCAGCCGCCGCCAGGTCGGCTTCACCCCACGGGGTGTCGAGTCCGTTGCAGCGAATCGTCAGTTCTCGATGGCCGTACTGGCCCGATTGCACCGCAGCGACCGCCTGGGAGCGGGCGAGTTCCTTGGCGTCGGGGGCAACCGCATCCTCCAGATCGAAGATGATGGCATCGGCGGCGATGTCCTTGGCCTTCTCCAATGCCCGCTCGTTGGCGGCTGGCATGTAGAGCACGCTGCGCCGGGGTCGGAGTTCATTCTCGAATGAGGTCATGCGCTGGTCTCTCTCAGAATCCGTAGCTGGCAGCGAGTTCGGGATCACGTTCGGCCAGCTGCTTGGCCAAGGCCACCACGACGTGGTGCTGCTTCACCGATGCATCGTCTTCCATCTTGCCGTCGATCATCAACGCACCGGTTCCGTCGCCCATGGCGTCGATCACGCGTTGAGAGGCAGCGACGTCTTGAGGTCGTGGGCTGAAGACCTTCTTGGCGATGTCGATCTGCACCGGATGCAGGCTCCAGGCGCCGACGCAGCCCAGGAGGTACGCGTTGCGGAACTGGTCCTCGCAGGCGACGGTGTCCTTGATGTCGCCGAAGGGTCCGTAGAACGGCAGGATGCCGTTCGCCACACAGGCGTCGACCATGCGGGCGATCGTGTAGTGCCACAGGTCCTGCTGGAACGTGGCCCGGTCGCCGTCGATGTCGGCTTCGTCGGTGCCGGCACCGACGGGGTCCACCCGCACGACATAGTCGGGGTGGCCTCCCCCCACTCTCGTGGTCTTCATGCGGCGGTTCGCGGCGAGGTCAGCCGGCCCCAACGAGAGCCCCTGCATGCGGGGCGACGCGGCGCAGATGTCTTCGACGTTGGCCACCCCCCTGGCTGTCTCGAGTATGGCGTGGATCAGGAGGGGCTTCGTCAGCCCGGCCCGAGCCTCGAGCTGGGCCAGGAGTCGATCGACGTAGTGGATGTCCTCGGCGCCCTCGACCTTCGGGATCATGATGACGTCGAGCTTGTCGCCGATCTCGGTGACCAGCGTGGTGAGGTCGTCCAGGATCCAGGGTGAATCGAGGCTGTTCACACGAGTCCAGAACTGAGTGGAACCGAGATCGACGGACTTGCCGACCTGGACCAGACCCGACCGAGCCGCCTCCTTGTTGTCGGCACTGACCGCGTCCTCGAGGTTGCCGAGCAGAATGTCGACCTTGGCCGCGATGTCGGGGACCTTCGAACGCATCTTCTCGTTCGACGGATCGAAGAAGTGGATCATTCGAGAGGGCGGAAACGGGATCTCACGTACCGGTCGGGGGCGCCGACAGCGAGGGGTTTGAAGAAATCCTTGGGGTTTCGCACCGACGGTACGGTAGCGAACGATCAAGCCTCCTCGGACATTCGCGTCGGCGCGTGTTGTGCCACGACGACCGTCACGGTCGCCGCGATCGCCAAGACGATCGAGGCGATGACACGAGACCCCAGACCCGTGGGCTCGGTGGCCACGGTCCGACCCGGCCTGCCCAGCCGGCCCGGTTCGGCCCAGCCGGCCCACTCCCGATTCGGTAGCGTTACGAGCTCGGTGCAATGCTCCACGCGACGAGCCTGCTCACCAGCTCGTCGTCGAGACCGGCGGCCACCGTCAGTGCCAGCAAACCGAGGACGCCGCCTCCGAGCACCATCACGAAGGGCCGGGCCGGAAGGAGAGCCGAGGCCGGGATCAGGTGCAGGCCGGCTCCCAGGAGAACGAGAGGAGCGAGGACACCGAACAGATAGAGGCCGAGGAGCAGGACGCCGTCGGGTCCACGGGTCGGGAGTTCCCGCAGCAGCGTGCCGAATTGTTCGCCGACGCAGGGGGTCCACAGCGCGGCTCCGGCTCCGCCGGCGGCGAGGCCACCTGCGGCGGAGACGAGGTCGAGTCGGCGGAGCAGCGGCACGAGGAGCAGGATGACCGCGACGACGAAACCGAGCGCGATCAGGGGTCCGGGCAGGTCATCCAGACGGTTCGAGAAGCGAAGCCAGCTGATGGCCAAGGCGCCGACCCCGTAGCCGGCCAGGGCTGGCGAGGACTCTTGTCGAGCGGCGATGGCAGTTGCGGCTCCCGGTACGAGCAGAACAAGCGAGCAAGCGAGCAGTGCGGATTCGTAGCCTTCGAAGATCAGCTCGAGCACGGGATGGTCACGGACCGTTCTCGAGGAGCCACACGACGGTGTCGTGCAGTTCGTCGTAGGCCCCTTCGCCGATCCGATCGAACCGGATCTCGTTGTTCTGGTCGACGACGAAGGTTCGGGGCCAGAAGCGCCGCCCGGGTTGCCACGATCGAAAATTCGTCTTGTCCGTGTCCAGTGCGATCGGCCACGTTACCCCGAGGTCGACGGCGGCCTGGGCGATCGCGGCCGGATCGCTCTCGAACTCGAATTCGGGTGCGTGCACGCCGATGATCTCGAGGCCCTGTGACGAGTAATCGGCGTAGATCTCGGCCAGATGGGGAATCGTTGCTTTGCAGTTGCGGCAGCCGAAGGTCCAGAACTGCACGATCTTGACCGATCCGTCGAAGTCGGCCAGTGAGGTCGCATCGGTCTGGAGCCAACCGTCGAGGTCTTCCAGAGTCCCTGCCTGCCCCAGCATCGGTGGCGCTTCTTCGGGGGCGGGAGTTGCGAGCTCGATGGTTGGGGCAGCGTCCGATGCCGAGGCGGCGGTCGTCGAGGCGG
>CALACD010000224.1 GCA_937890445.1 uncultured Acidimicrobiia bacterium
GGCCGGGTTCGGGGCCCCGAAGGGGTGCCCAGAACCGACGACCGTGCTCGCTAGTCTGCACCGCGAGGAATACATGACCGACGACGCAACATCCAGCCCGCTACTTGGGCAAAGTGCCTGGGGGCTGATCGGCGAGTTGACGCTGGTTGGTGGCGGCCTCATCAACTTCGTGGCACTCCTTCGCCTGCTGACGGTGTCCGACTACGGAATCGTCGGGAGTATCCAGGGTATCGCTGCGCCCGCGTTCGCTCTGGCATCCATGGGAGCACCGTTCCTGATGGTCCGAACCGTCTCCCGGGGCGGCGACCGGCAGGAAGTCTGGCAGCGCACCCTGACCTCGGTGATCATGGGTTCGCTGGCGGTGACCGTTCTGCTCGTGATCCTCCAACCCTTCATCCTCGGTCCTGCTGCCCTGCTTCCCTACGCGTTGTTGTTGGTGTCGACCGGCGCGCTGGCTGCCTTCCAGGAGCTGTACTTTGGGTTGGCCATGGCCATCGAGCGCATCGAGTTGGGCGTCGCCTCGCGCATCATCGGTGTCGGGGCCCGACTGGGCGGGCTGGCTCTGTTCGCCGTTGTCTCGGATCAGTCGCTGACGTCGTGGGCCTGGTTCGCCTTCGTTTCGAACGTCATTGGTTGCGTGGCCATCACGCTGCTGCTCAGCCGCCCGTTCGGCATCCGGTTCCGGCTGGTCCATCCGAAGACCTGGATCGGCAACGCTCGTCAGGGCTACGGGTTTGCCATGAATGGTGTCTCCGAGGGTGTGCTCGACGCTTCGGACCGTCCCGTGCTGCAGAATGCGGGCTTCGCCGAGGTCTCCGGTCACTATTCGGCGGCGGCCCGTATGGTCACGTTCTCCTACATCCCCGTTCTCGCGCTGTTCCGTGTCATCACACCGAGGATCATGCGAGGGGGCGAAACGGGTCCGAACGGTGCCTACCGGGCCACCTTGCGTCTGGTGCCGACCTTCGCCGGGCTCGGGGGAATCGTCAGCCTGCTGACGTTCGTGCTCGCCCCCCTGCCGGCTCGGCTGATCGGCGACAGCTACCAGCCCTCGATCGAGATCCTTCGCTGGCTGGCCATCGTGCCGTTCATCAAGGTCATTCAGTATCTGGCCGGCAATGCGCTCGACGCCGGCCAGCGTCAGTTCGTGCGGTTGTGGCTCACACTGGCTGCTGCCGGCCTCAACCTGACGCTGAACATCATCTTCATTCCGCGCTACAGCTGGCGGGCCGCCGTCACCACCACGTTGATTGCCGAGACTGCTCTGCTGGTGGCCCTGTGGGGAGCCCTGATCGTCCTGAGCCGCCGAGGTTCACAGGAACCGTCGACGCAGGAAGACGAGGCCCGAACCGAGGCCGAGCACGCCCAGCCCTGACATCGTGAGCGACAACCAGCCCGAACTCGTCTCATCGATTCGTGCCAATGCGGCCGGAGGTGCGGCGTCGTGGTCCGAGGCAGGCTCGGGTCCGGTGGGATCCTCCACCTCGCTGCCCAACGAGACGGCCCCCGTCTGTGGCGGCGGTGCGGTCGAACTGGCAGCCGATGCGTCGGGAGCATAGAGGCCGTCGGGAATCATCAGGCTCTGCTCACTGTCACGTTCACGGTCAGGTTCACGGTCACCGGCATCGTTCGCAGGGGGCGCATCGTTGCCGTCGGAGGGCTGGTTCGTACTGCCTGCGCTGCCGCCGGGGGTCGAGTCCGAGGTCACAGCGTTCGGATCGGCGGCAGGTGGCGTGAGTGCAGCGTTCGGGGTCGGCGCCGGCGTCGACCCAGCCGAGATCCCGTGCTCGAAGGCACCCGGGTCCGGGGCCGAGCCCTGTACTCGCAGCGCCCCGTTCAGGTCGAACTGGCTCTGGGCCACGGGCTCGAGGCCCGTGTCGATCAGCATCGAGGCCGCGGTGAGACGGAAATCGGCGCTCAGTGGATCGAGCCCCGGATCGGCGATCCCGGGATTCCCGCTGATGATCCGATCGCTGGCCGTCGCCGGGCCATCGATGGTGCCGGAGATGTAGACGTTGCCCTCAGACACGATGTTCGAATCCTCGCCGGTGAAGAGCGGCCGGGTATCGGGGCGAGCCCACGCAATGTTGTTCTGGAACCGCACATCGGAGGCCCGGTAGGCGGTCAGCTCGCTACCTGCAGGCCACAACGCATCGGTGAAACCGTTCTGGTAGGTGGTGTTGTGGATGATGTCGACGTGGTCGGCGTCGAAGACGTGGATGGCCCGACCACCGTTGTTCACCACCAGGTTGTTGCGGACCAGGTAGCGGCCGTTGTAGCCGGTCTGGCGAGTCGAGTCGATGATGATGCCGTTGCCGTCGGTCACCTGACCCTGAGCGTTGTAGTTGGCCGGGACCCTGTTCTCGTTGCGAAAGACGATGTTGTTCTCGATCCGATCGGTGTAGCCCTCGGCGTCGGTCACCTGGCCCCGGTTCTCGGGCAGCCACACCGAGATACCGCTGCCCTGGCCGGGGTGCCAGTAGCCGTTCTCGTAGACGGTGTTGCCGGTCACCGTGACACCGGCGACACCGTTGAGTGCGATGCCGCCGATCGGGAATCCGTGCACGATGTTGTCGGCAACGACCAGGTTCACCCCTTCGGTCAGTTCGATGCCCATGCCGAAGTTGTTCTCGGCGCTGTATCCCACGCCGGCCAGTTCCAGGCCGCGGACTTCGACATAACTGCCCACGATCTCGAGCCCGGTTCCGTTGGTTCCCCGCAGCGTCGGGGTGGCTCCCGGATAGGCCAGGATGCGAATCCAGGCATCGGCCCGACCGGTGGTCGACATTCGGAAGTGCCCGCCCCGACCGGCCTCGAGCGGCCGTTCGTACAAGCCGTCCATGACGAAGAGGGTGTGCCCGGCCTGGATCCGTCGCAGCCCGACGTCGAGGTCACGCCACGGGGTTTCCGGCGTCTGACCGTCGTTGCCGTCGTTCCCGTCGGGACTCACGTAGAACGTGTTGGGGTCGGTGTCCGACGGCAACTGGAACGCGCCGAGCACTTCGAGGTCCCCAGCCGCGGGATCGCCGCCATCGGAACCGGCGGGATCCCCAGGATCCTCCGACAGCGACGAGCGGCCGACACCATCCGATCCTGCGGCATCGTCGGATGTCGCCCCGTCCAACAGGATCGAGGTGCGTCCGAGGCTGACACCCAGCAAGAACGCGCTGAGTAAGCACATCGCGGCGAGAATCTTCGTCGTGCGGCTCTTCATCGAATGAGTATCGGTGGGTAGGTCAACCTGCTTGAGATGATCCGTTCAGACTACCCCGGCCTCGGTGGCGGCGGAGGTCGGCGAGTGCTGGGCCCAGGACGAACAGCGGTTCGTAGAGATACCGCTTCCAGAGCCGCCCCGGGTCTGCGGCCAGCCGCCCCAGCCATTCCAACCCGAGGTCGCCCAACCAACGAGGCGGAACCTTCGCGACCCCGGATCGATAGTCGAGCCCGGCCCCGAAGGTGATGACCAACGGCGCCTGGAGCTGGGATCGAGTGGCTGCCGCCCAGCGCTCCTGGATCGGCATTCCCATCCCCACGAACACCACGGTGGCGTCGAAGGCGTTGGCCGCCGCGATCACGGCACGATTGGCCTCGCCCCCCGGCGTCTGATCGAAGTAGCCGTCGACCCCGTCCACCGGGACGTCTGGATACTGGGCTCGCAGACTGGCCAGCCCCTGGGCCAGAGCGTCCGGCGTGCCTCCGACGAAGAAGACCCTCCACCCTCGGGTCGTCGCGGTCTGAAAGAAGCCGTCTTCCCAATCGAGGTAGGTGGTGCGGTCCTGCGAGCCGACGTCCACGCCACATGACCGGGCCAGCCAGACGAATGGCATGCCATCGGCGTACACCATGTCGGCGGCTCGGAGGTGTTCGGAGTACTCGGGTTGGCGGCGCTGGAGGTACGCGCCGTGAAGATTCCGGTGCATCACCAGCATCGGCTCGGCGCGGTCGACGCACCGCTCGAAGTACTGCACGAGGCTGGTTCGAGTGAAGAAGG
>CALACD010000225.1 GCA_937890445.1 uncultured Acidimicrobiia bacterium
GACGGGCCGCCAGGCTGATACCAGCCCGTCGACCATTCGACCAGCTCCTCCAACGAATCAAACAACTTGTGGACCGGATCAGGCCAGTTGTACTCACGAAGCCACACCGTGCCAGCATCCTCGGGCCGTAACGACACCACCGTCAGAACCGAGAACTGCCAGAGAATCGTCACCGCAGGAACCGGTTCAAGCTCCGGCCAGGTCTCATCCGCCAACACCCTCCTGTCCGACTCCAAGGAGTCGAGCGCGCCCGCAACGCTCAACCGCATACAGCATTCTTGTCGATCGACGACGACCGACACGCCCACACCCAGACGACCTCACTCCAGGTGGAGGACGGGTCCATGGCCAGCTGTTGCCGGTTTCAAGACGAGCTACTCGAAGAAGAAGAGCGCGGAGCGGGATTTGAACCCGCGAATCACGGCTTTGCAGGCCGCTCCCTTAGACCACTCGGGCATCCGCGCATGAGGGGACATCGTAGCCCACTTCGACCTCGGCCAGACCGCTTGCCTGCCAATCCTCGGACCCGACCCGAGGAACTTGCTCACGACCTGTGACGAACGACCGAGGCTGATCTCGTGCGTGACCATCCCAAGGCGGAAGCCCATCCCATCCCGTTCGCCAATCCGGTGCCGGAGCAGATCGATCGGTATCTGACCGACACCGCCGGGCTCCTCGCCGATCTTCGCCATGGCGAACTCACCATGGACGCTGACATCGTCCACTGCGCCGCGAAAGCCCTCGGGCAACGCAGTCTGGAAGTTGGCGCCGTGCCCCTCGGAGAGGTGTGCGCCCAGCTGGCCAAGGTGGCACGAACCGGCTGGTTGGCCGACGCGGTCGACTGCTTCGATCTGATCGACCACTGGTTCGCGGTCACCGTCCAGCATCTGTCGACGGTACCCGTTGCACTGTCGGCGTAGTTCGCCGAACCTCGTTCGCTAGTCGGCGACGAACAGAATCGTGGCCCAAGTCGCTTGTCTGAGCTCCGTCACCTTGATCTCGATCCCCGTGTCCAGTTCCCGGATCGTCAGCGTTGGAGCAAGCCACGCAGCGAAGCGGCCGTCAGGCGAAACCGTCAGGGTCTCCCACCCGCTCAGCAGGGCGATCGGCTCGTTGCGCTCTACATCGAACACTCCCCTTCCGTCGCCGGAGTAGTAGGTCAGGAGCCGACCGTCGGGTGACAGCGCGGCGCCCAACAGGTCCGCCTCGGGAATCGGCCGATCGACAACTCCCCAGGTCGCCCGGTCGAGCCAGAACGATGGACACTGCGTCGGCGATACACAGTTCTCCGCCAGCACGAACTCGTCGGAAACGGCAAGCGGTCGCCCTTCCGCGACTCGCTGATACTCACCGTTGACGAGTTCGAAGATGCCACCCGACGCCGATCCCGAGACCCCGGGACCACCAGAGCCGTCGAATCCGAATCCGAACTGGAGCGTCGCCATCGAAGCGTCCACCTGATCGACCACCTCGCCATCGGCCAGTCGAACCAACTGCCACCCGGGCGTCGGTTGGTCACCCCCCAACATCCACACCGTTCCCGCCTCTGGGCCGGCACTCACCGCAGCAGGCATCATCCAATTCGTCCCGAGCAAGAGGCCCTCGGCCTCGGGATCATCGAGCGGGACGACGGTGTGCGTCCCCCGGGAGGGGTCGGACACCACCAACACATCGTCATCTGCGTAGACGGGAAAGCCCTTCCGGTCGAAGTCGGTCACGGCGCCCGTGTCCAGATCGAGTCTCCGAAGCTCGGACTCGCCTCCCATCAGCACGGACAAGCCCGTGTCCCCACCGAAACGCGAGCCGACATTCTCGATGGTCGTCGTAGACCGGCCGACCGCGATCGATGGTGGGGTGGTCGTCGTCGGACGCTCGGTCGTCTCGGTGTCGTCCTGCTCGATCGTCACCTGGCTGTTGTCGGTGTCATCGACCGGGGTCCGGCTCATCGACCACAGCAGGAACCCGACGGCAACGGCCCCGAGCACTCCCAGGAGCCGATTGCGTTGGCCACGATCGGTCGTGACCACCGCTTCCTCGGAGAGGACCGACGACGTTCCGAGCAGTTCGACGTCGGCACCGCCACGGTCGCAGGCCGCGCCGCAGTCAGAACAGAACTTGGCCCCCGACGCCAGATCCGCTCGGCACTCTCGGCAGACTGCCATGACGTCGAGCTAGTACCGGGCGCCGCCAGAACTCAGTCAGCGGCAACTGGGGCCGGGGCCGAATGAGGAGCGATGGGCGACTGCGCATTCGACACCTGTTTGAAGGCCTCGGCTGCTCGCTCGTTCTCGTTGATCTTGTTCATGATGGCCTGTTGGGCTCGAACGAAGTACTCACGGTTCTCGATCACGAACTGGTTCGACTCCCGCATCGAGTCCAGTTGCCCGTTCACCTCGGGGATCACGTAGCGGGCCACCATGTCCCAGCTCTTGGCCGTGTTGGCGGGGCTGGCCCAGTCATTGACGAAACCAATGGCGACACCGAAACCGCCGGTGACCTTGGTCATCTCCTTGATACGGGCGATCAGATCATCCGGTGTTCCGATGACGGCAGCCGAACCCTCGGCGTAGGCCAGGGCTTCGATGGCGGCAGCCGTGTCCTTGAACGGATCGACGCCGACCCGCTGCAAGGTGCCGACCGTGTAGTCGTTGTGCCAACGGAGCAGTCCATGTTCGACCTCCTCGAAGGCTTTTTCCCTGGTCTCGGCGATGTGCCAGTTGAACATGACCCGCCAGTTGGCCCGATCGACGACCTGGTTGTGCTTGACTGCCGACTCCTCGGCGAAACTCCACTGCAACGGCAGCGATGCCAGGCCCTCGTCGGACATCGAACCGATCGAGAGCACGCCATCGCCGTACTTGCCGGCCAGGGTCATGCCCGACGGGCTGACCATCGACGCCGTCGCCATGGGCACCACCTCCTGCAACGGCAGGATCTGGAGTTTGGCGTCGCGCAGCGTGAACCATTCGCACTCGTAACTGAACCGAGGTTCACCGGCCAGGAGACGTTTGATGACCCCGAGGGCCTCGTCCTGTCGATCCCGTAGCAGCACCGGATCGATGCCCATGGTGTGGGCATCGGATGCCAACGCCCCAGGGCCGGTCCCCAGGATGGCCCGGCCCTGGCTCATGTGGTCGAGCTGCGTGATCCGCTGGGCCACATGGAACGGATGATGATAGGGCAGCGAGACCACCCCGGTCCCCAGTCGGATCCGCCCCGTTCGCATGGCCGCGCCGGCCAGGAACATCTCGGGCGATGCAATCGTCTCCCACCCGGTCGAATGATGCTCGCCACACCAGAACTCATCGAAGCCGACCTTGTCCAGCAAGTCGACCAGTTCGAGATCGCGCTGCAACTGCAGGGTCGGGCTCTCGCCCGGCAGATGGTGGGGTGCGAGGAAGGCGCCGAAGCGAAGTTTGGCCATGGCTTCGAGACTACGACCTCGACATCAGCTCGGCCAGACGCCGACGCCAGGCCAAGCGGGCACCCACGTCGAGCAGGACGTAGCCGCCGCTGATGGCCAGGGCCCCGGCCAGCAGGAGAACGATCGAGTTCGTACCCGTGATCGGCAGCTGCGTCGGGGCCTCGGCCCCACCGGCCAAGGGGCTCACGGCGGGATCAGCAGGGTCCGTGGCCGTCGTGACCGGAGTCGGCGGCGGGGCGGCATCGGTTGCCGGCGCCGCCGTCGTCGACGTGGTCGAAGGCGTTGGAGCAGGAGCCACGACGAGAACAGCGATGTCGTGATCGTCGGAATCGAGGTCGTTGTCACACGAACCACCCGTCAGCAACGAGGCGTCGGTGATGTCGACCAGGCCGTCGTCGGTCAGGTCGAGGTCGGGAGTCGAGTCGCAGTCGTCCCCGGAGTCGGCAGAGATCTCGGCCGTATTGGTGAACGGCGAGGCCGCCGGGTCATCGACTCGGAGTACCGATTGCAGGGTCACGGACGCACCCGGGACCAGCTGATCGACAGCAGACACGTTCCAGGTCACGAC
>CALACD010000226.1 GCA_937890445.1 uncultured Acidimicrobiia bacterium
GCAGTCAGGATGTAGGGCAACGCAATGGCGAACAGAAGGAAGAGACCCCAGGTGATGAAGAGGTAGGTTCGATGCTCTTTGCTGCCCTGCTTGAGGGTGAGAAGTGAATTGTTCATCAGGTCTACCTCAGACTCGTTCGACTCGGGACGTACCGAACAAGCCGGATGGCTTGAACGACAACACGATCAGGATCACGACGAAGGCCACGGCCAACGAAAGGTTGCGCAGGAACTCGAGCGGTCCCCAGTCCCCCAGGTAGCCGACCAGCAACGACTGGATCAGACCGATGCCGATACCTCCGAGCACCGCTCCCGGCAACGAGTCCAGACCACCGAGGGCCGCGGCTGCGAAGGAGAAGATCAACAACGTGGCCATCATGTTGGGCTGGAGGAACAGGCGGGGAGCCACCAGCGAGGCGCCCAGCGTGCCGAAGGCACAGGCAAGCGCCCAACCGAACATCAGCGTCCGACCGGTGCGGATGCCCACCAGCCGAGCGGACTCGGTGTTGGACGACACGGCCCGGAACGCCAAGCCGGTCTTGGTCCAGTTGAGAATGACGTACAACGCCCCCATCATGAGTGCCAGCATGGCCCAGGTGCCGAGACCGTCGTAGAACAGACGTGCCCCACCAATGCTCACGTAATCGTCGGGACCCTTCGGGAACAACGACGGGAAGGCTCGAGGCTGGTAGTTCCAGATCTCGCCTGCCACCGCGTTCAGTATCAGGAACACCCCGAGCGTGATCAGCACCACGGGTAAGTGGTCGGTCGGATCGAACGGTCTCACCAGGACCCGTTCGATGACGGCCCCCATGACGGAGGAGATCACCATGGCCAACGCGATGGCAATCAGGATCGGCAAGCCCTGTTCGACCGCGAGAACGTAGGCGATGAACGCCCCGAACATGGCGAGTTCACCCTGGGCGAAGTTGATCAGCGTCGTCGCTTTGAAGATGAGCACCAACGCCACGGCAACCACTGCATAGATGGCTCCCAGCGTCAGCCCGTCGAAAAGGCGCTGAAGAAATAGCTGCATGTCTTTTCTTTCCCCCTGATCTAGGCGCCGAGGTAGGCGTCTTGGATGGATGAGTCGTTCTGGAGATCTTCGGCCCGTCCCTGAAGCACGATCTCACCGGCTTCGAGTACATAGCCATGATCGGCAATACCGAGCGCCAGGTTGGCGTTCTGTTCGACGATCAGCATGGTGACGCCCTCGGTCTTGTTGAGTTCGCCGAAGGTCTTGAACAGATCCTGGATGATCAAGGGCGCGAGCCCCAGCGAGGGCTCGTCGAGCAGCAACACCTCGGGACGCGACATCAGGGCACGGGCCACGGCCAGCATCTGCTGTTCGCCACCGCTCAAGGAGCCGGCGAGCTGGTCACGGCGTTCGGCGAGCCGGGGGAACATCTCGAAGTACTTGTCGATGTCCTCGGAGAACGAACCCTTGCGGACATAGGCACCGACCTCGAGGTTGTCCATGACCGAGAGCTCGGGGAAGGTGCCCCGACCCTGCGGCACGTGAGCAACGCCGCGCCCGACGATGTCGGCGGTGTCCTTCTTGGAGACGTCCTCGCCACCCAAGGTGACCTTCCCGGTCGAACTCACCACCGGCATGTTGCACACCGCTCGCAGCGTGGTCGTCTTTCCGGCGCCGTTGGCACCGAGCACCACGGCGACCTCGCCTTTGGCCACCTCGAAGCTGATGCTCCGCAAGGCGGTGATCTGACCGTAGTTGGCGCTCAGACCCTCGACCTTCAAGATGATTTCTCTACCAGTACTAGTGCTCATTGGTGGAACTCCCCAAATAGGCCTCGATGACGCTCGGATCTTCTCGCACAGCGCTGGGGAGACCCTCAGCGATCTTCTGACCGAAGTTGAGCACGACGATCTTCTCCGAAATGTTCATGACCATGCGCATGTGGTGTTCGACGAGGAGCACCGTCAGGTTGTGACGGTCCCGCAGGCCACGGATGGTCTCCGCCAGCTCGTCGACCTCGGAGTGGGTGAGACCGGATGCCGGTTCGTCGAGCATCAACAACCGGGGATCACCGGCCAGGGCTCGGGCCAGCTCGATGCGCTTGAGTGTGCCGAAGGGCAGGCCGGCAGCGGGGTGGAAGGCGACGTCGGTCAGACCGAGTTCGTCGAGCGCCTCCCATGCCTTGATCTGCAGCGCCTTCTCCTCGCTGCGAGTCCCCGCTCGCAGCATCGAGGCGACGAAGTTGGCCTTGGTGTTGGTGTGGTTACCCACCATCACATTCTGCAGCACCGTCATCCCGGGCCAGAGCGCCAGGTTCTGGAAGGTGCGGAAGACACCCTTCTGCGAGATCTGATGCGGGGCCAGTGCCGTCAGGTCGATGCCGTCGAAGGTGACGCTGCCCTCGGTGGCGTCGTAGATCCGACTTACCACGTTGAACAGCGTGGTCTTGCCCGCGCCGTTGGGACCGATGAGTGCACAGATCTGGCCCTCGTCGATATCGAAGCTCAGATTGTCGAGAGCCGTGATACCGCCGAAGCGGACTGTGATGTTGGAAACTTCTAGGAATGACACGTCGTGGCGCCAGCCTTTCGAGCGATTGCCTTGTTCGAGTTCGCCAGAAGATAGACATGTGTCCCGCGTCACGTCCAGACCAAATTCGGACATATCTGATTCGAGGCCTCCGAAGAGGTAGATCTTCTCAGCTCGAGAGCGTGCCGTTCTCCGCCATCTCGGCTCGGACCTCGTTCATGTCCAACGCTTCGACCTGCGAGATCAGGTCCTCGAGCGAGTGGCCCGGAAGGGCCCCGGGCTGGGAGAACAACAACACGCCGTCCCGAAAGATCATGAGCGTCGGGATCGACCTGATCTGCAGTACCCCTGCCAGCTCCTGTTGCGCTTCGGTGTCGACCTTGGCGAAGGTCATCTCGGGATGCTTGAGGGCGGATTCCTCGAAGACGGGAGCGAAGGCCCGGCACGGTCCGCACCACTCGGCCCAGAAGTCCACCAACACGATGCCCTCGGCCGTCACCGTGTCCTCGAACCGATCGAGCACCAGCTCGGTCGTGTGCCCGGTGTGTCGTTCTTCGGTCATGGTCGTCTCCTCGGTGGACCGGCGCAGTTCCGCGCTCGGGGGAGGCAAACCGCGCCTGCCGACCACCTATTCCGTCGGGGTCGCCGGCGGGGTGGCAAGAACGAAGAAGGTCATTCCGAGTCCGGCCATGAGCGCCAGGATGGTGAAGCCGAGCCGATAGTTCCCGGTCCGATCGGCCAGGATTCCCGCCAGCAACGGTCCACCCACCATGCCGAACCCGATGATGAACGACGAGAAACCCATGATCTGCCCGAAGTAGGTCGAACCGAAGTAGTCGGCCCGCAGCGCCTGCATCAGTGGGCCCCGCACGCCCCACGACAGCCCGTGGAGCGGGATGAACACCCACACCATCCACCGATGCGTGGCATAGGCCAACAGCAGGAGCCCGGCCATGTGGCCCAGCATCGCCACCGATGCCAGGAGTCGCTTGTTGATGCGATCGCCGAGTTGGCCGCCGATCAGGATGCCGACGAACTGCGTCATGGGAAGTGCGGCCGCCACGAAACTGGCCCGTTGATCGGAGAAGCCGAGCTCCGACGTCAGGAACAACACGAGGTGGGCCAGCACGGCGCCCACGACCAGGAGCGCCGATGCGTGCCCGAACGAGATCATCCAGAACGAACGGGTCCGCATCGCTTGGGCCAGGGTGAAGTGCACGTCGGATACGCCCTCGGCCCGGAACGCGGCCTCGTCGCGCACCTCGCCGGGCGCCATGTCGTCGACCCGGAGTCCGAGATCTTCGGGTCCGGGTCCGAACACCGACGTGACGGGCCAGCCGACCACCAGCACGATGACCGCCGACAGCAACGCGGCGTTCTGCCAGCCGTAGCGCTGCAGGAACCACACCAACGCAGGGGCCAATGCCCCACCAGCCGCGAACCCGAGGCTCGAGAACGACAACGCCCGCGCCCGTCGATTCTCGAACCACCGCACGGTTGCGGTGACCACGCTGAGGAAACCCGACAGGCTGGCGCCCACCGCCATGACCCCGAGGGCGGTGAAGAAGTGCCAGGGGGCGTTGATGCGGCTGAACAGAACGAACCCGAACGACAGCATCACGATGCCGACTCGCATCACGCGCTTGGCTCCGAAGCGGGTCAGAGCCCAGCCCTGCGGCAGCCCCAGAAGGCTGCTCTCGGCTCGATTGAGCGAGTAACCTGCGGCCAGGACCGTCTTGCTCCACCCGAACTGGCGTTCCAACACCACGGCGTAGTTGCCGTAGGCCTGAATGATCAAACCCGACTGCAGCGCCTGGAGTAGCGCTCCACCGGCAACGATCTTCCACCCGTGGAACACCCTGCGGCGCGGTGACCTCATGACGAACGGCACCGGGACGATCCTAGGTGCATGGTCGGTGATCGATCACCGACGAGGTAGAAAGAAGGCACAACGGATCGAGCGATCGGCGTCCAACGGTGCGCGCAGGACGACTCTCTGACCATTCCACCCCCGACCCCGTCCCGTGACCCGGTCCCAACCCCGTCCCGTTGCCGCTCGGCAGCGGTGCCCGTACCAAGGAATCTGCATGCGCCGCACCAAGATCGTCGCCACCATCGGACCCGCTTCGGACAATCCCGCCACGTTGCGAAAGATGATCACGGCCGGCATGGACGTCGCCCGCATCGGGCTGGCCCACGGCTCGCTCGACGAGCATCTCCAGAAGTACCGCAACATCCGTGCTGCGGCCGCCGACCTGGGGGCCAACGTCGGCATCCTGGGTGACCTTCCCGGCCCCAAGGTTCGCTGCGCCCCCTTCCCC
The DNA here is from genome assembly GCA_937890445.1 of uncultured Acidimicrobiia bacterium. GTDB lineage: Bacteria > Actinomycetota > Acidimicrobiia > Acidimicrobiales > SZUA-35 > JAHECQ01. The sequence continues at coordinate 4,827 of CALACD010000226.1, forward strand.
GAGGGCGGGGTCGTGTTCGAGGACGGAGCCGCCGTCCGCTTCACGTCGGGTGAAGCGATCTCCACCATCGATGTGATCTCCACCGACTACGAACCGCTGGTGGCCGACATCCAGGTCGGCGACGGCCTGGCGCTCGGTGACGGCAACGTCACCTTCGTCGTCGAAGACAAGGACGGCGACACGCTGCACGCCCGAGTGGTCCGAGGCTCGAGGGTCCAGGGCCGCCCGGGCCTGCAGGTCCCCTCCGATCGACTGAGGATCACCACACCGACGGCCGAGGACATCCGACTGGCCGACGCGTTGATCGCCGAGGACATCGACATGCTGGCCGTGTCGTTCGTGCGCAGCGCCCACGACATCCGCTCCCTCGGGGTCGAGCCTTCACCCCGCGGCCCCTTGGTCGTGGCCAAGATCGAGACCCGGGCCGCGGTGGAGAACCTGGAGGGGATCATCGGCGTGTCCGGCGCCGTCATGGTCGCTCGCGGCGACCTCGGCGTCGACTACCCGATCTCCGAGCTCCCCCACCTCCAGAAGCACATCATCCGACGATGCATCGCCGGTGGTCGCCCGGTCATCACCGCAACCCAGATGCTGGAATCGATGGTGTACTCCCCCACCCCCACCCGAGCCGAAGCGAGCGACGTGGCCAACGCAGTGTTCGACGGCACCAGCTCGGTGATGTTGTCGGGTGAGACGGCCATCGGGGTCGACCCCGTCAATGCGGTGGCCACCATGGCAGAGATCACGGCCCGAGCCGACGCCAGCTTCAACCACGACGACTGGGCCGACCTGGTCAACGAGGTCCGGAGCGTCGAGACGGCATGGGATGCCGGGTCGAGCACCACCGACGCCATCACCATGGCTGCAGTGAGAGTCGCCGAGCAGGTCGGCGCCGTCGCGATCGTGTGCCTCAGTCGGACCGGCTACACCGTCCGATCGGTCAGTCGGTTCCGACCCCGGGTTCCGATCATGGCCTTCAGCCCCGACCCCCGAGCCGTTCGCCAACTCTCCCTGAGCTGGGGCTCTGCCGCCACCCACCAGCCCGACAGCGCGACGGCGAGAGAGACGATCGATGCCGCGCTCCACGCAGCCAAGACCGACTACGGTCTCCAGACCGCAGACAAGGTCGTGGTCATCTCGGGCCACTCGATGCGAGCCAGGGCGACCGACACACTACGAGTCATGGACATCGCCTAGCGTCGCGGCTAGACCGGTCGGACCACTCACGACCGGAGGCACCATGGCCTGGGATTTCGAAACCGAGCCCGAATTCGAGGCGAAGCTGGCGTGGATGCGCTCCTTCGTCCGCGAGGAGATCTTTCCCCTCGAGACGCTGACCGAAGACCTGAGGAGTCCCGAAGGCCGAGTCGTCTACGACCGCATCACGGCTCCGCTCAAGGAGGAAGTCAAACGTCAGAACCTGTGGGCCGCGCATCTGCCGCCCGAGCTCGGCGGCGGTGGATTCGGTCAGGTCAAGTTGGGGCTGATGCACGAGATCCTCGGCATGTCACCGCTCGCCCCGAGGATCTTCGGGAACAACGCCCCCGACTCGGGGAACGCCGAACTTCTCTCCCTCGGCGGCACCGAGGCCCAGAAGAAGCAGTGGATGCAGCCGCTGCTCGACGGCGAGATCCAATCGTGCTTCTCGATGACCGAGCCCGGCGCCGGGGCCGATCCCACGTTGCTCACGACACAGGCCGAACGAGACGGCGACGAGTGGGTGATCAACGGTCACAAGTGGTTCTCGTCCAATGCATCGGTGGCCGATCTCCTGATCGTCATGTGCAAGACCAACCTCGACGAGGACGCGTCCCCCTACAGCGCCTATTCGATGATCCTGGTTCCGACGGGAACCCCCGGTGTGAACATCGTGCGCGACGTACCCACCATGGGCGAGCCTGATCACCGCACCGGCGAACCCGGTGGGCACGCCGAGATCCTGTACCAGGACGTCCGGGTTCCCTTGGAGAACATGGTGGGTGGCCCCGACGGGTTGGGCCAGGGTTTCGCCCTGGCCCAGAAGCGCCTCGGTCCCGGCCGCATCCACCACGCCATGCGCTGGCTCGGGCAATCGCAACGAGCCTTCGATCTGCTGTGTGAACGGGCCCTGACGCGGTACACGAAAGGCTCGATCCTGGCCGACAAGCAGATGGTTCAGGAGTGGATCGCCCAGAGCTACGCCGACCGCGAGGCGGCCCGACTGCTGACCCTCCAGGCCGCCTGGAAGATGGACAAGCTCCATGCCGAAGGTCGTCACTACAGCGATGCCCGGCTGGAGATCGCCGTCATCAAGTTCTGGGGCGCCAAGGTGTTGCACGAGGTGATCGACCGTGCCATCCAGATTCACGGTTCGCTCGGCTACACCACGGATCTACCACTGGAGTCGATGTACCGGGCGGCACGAGCGGCCCGCATCTACGACGGTCCGGACGAGGTCCACAAGGTGACGGTCGCCCGCCAGGTCCTCAAGCGCTACCGGCCCGCCGACCCGTCTGTCGACCACATCCCGACCCGGCGAGCAGCAGCGCTCGACAAGTATGCGACCTACCTCGACGAGCTCGCCGTCAACTCCTGAGGAGCCAACGATGACCGACTACTCCCAGATCCTGACCGAGCAGTTCGATGACGTACTGCTCATCACCTACAACCGACCCGATCGGCTGAACGCATGGACGCGAGTCATGGGCGACGAGCTCGGCCACGCCATCACCGAGGCCAACGCCGATCCATCGATCGGTGCACTCGTGGTGACCGGCGCCGGGCGCGGCTTCTGTGCCGGCGCCGACATCGGTGCCGAGTTCCAGGCCCAGATCGACAAGGACCTACCGAGCACCACGGACGAGAACCCCGATGCTCCCGCGAACTCCCGGAAGGTCTGGGATTGGGTGGGGTTGATCCGCGACAGCAAACCGATGGTTGCCGCGGTGAACGGTCCGGCCATCGGCATGGGCCTTTCCATGATTCTCCCGTTCGATCGGATCATGGCCGGACCGACGGCCCGGCTGAGCGCCCGCTTCATCAAGGTCGGGGTCGTCCCCGAACTGGCCAGCTCGCACTTCCTGCCGCATCGGGTCGGATTCGGTGCTGCGTCGGACCTGATGCTCTCGGGACGAATCGTCGATGCCGAGGAGGCGCTCGGAATGGGGCTCGTCGATGAGCTCGTCGATGACGACCTGGTGCCGGCCGCCATCGCCAGGGCCCGCACCTACGCAGAGAACGCTCCCCCGCACCTGCGTTGGGTCAAGCAATTGCTGACGGAGAATCTGAGCGAGTCGTCTCTGGCCGCAGTCCAACGACGGGAACTCGACGCCCTCCGACAGGCCTACGAAACCCCGGAGCATCACGAGGCCGTTGCCGCATTTCTCGAGAAACGAACCCCGAACTTTCGGCGTGTTGCGCCATGAGAAATGTGCTGGGCCGGGTACAGAAACCTCGGGCCAAGTGCTACCCTCACTGCGCTGATCTGTTCGCAACGCCGCCGCACCGCGAACCGATCGGCCGAAGCGGGTCGGTGCTCTCACTCCCTCCGAGAGTAACGGCCCGCTTCACTCTTTCTGGGCAACCGCTCTTTCTGGGCAACCCCTCTTTCTGGGCAACCGCTGTCGAGCCGCTCAGCTGACCAGGCCCAGCGTCAGCTGACCAGGCGCAGCGTCAGCGGATAACGAAAGTACTCGCCCTTGTTGGCCGCGACGGCGCCCAGGATCGGAGCCACCAGCTGCACGATGAACAGGACGGGCAGCAGCAGGAAGCCGACCAGCACGAACATCAGTGCAACGCAGACCATCCAGGCAAAGAACAGGGTGATCTGAAAGTTCAGGGCCTCCCGAGCGTGGTAGGCCACGTACTCCGATTCGTCCTTCTTGATGGCCCACACGATGAGGGGACCCACGAACCCGGTGAAAACGGCCGATACGTGCGCCAACAACGCCATCGTTCGATCATCCGACGTTCCGGACCCGTCGACGGACATCGGCCGGTCCGCCGTCGTCAAGGGCGCAACGTGTTCGGTCCAGGTCGTACCGTCCCAATAGCGTTGCGTGCGGTCGTCGACCGGGTACCAGCCGGCAGCGAGTTCGGTCACGAGAGCGACGATACCTCGGTCCCACCCCGAGAGCCAGCGTTCAATCGGGGTGGCGAAGTCGATCGATGTCCCGCCGGTCACGCTTGGTCGGTCTGCCCGCGCCACGGTCCCGGCGGGCGAAGTCCAGACCGTCGGCACTGGATCGAACCTCGGGGGGCGACAGGTCCTCGATGCACTCGGCCGCCCTCGGCGCCGAGACCCGCTTGTCGATCGGTTCGACCACTCGGTAGACGATGGTCCGCTCTCGTCGCCGGGCCTCCACCAGGTCACCGACCTTCAGCTTCGTTGCCGGCTTGGCCGGTTCACCGTTCACGGTCACGCGTCCCGAGGCGCAGGCCTCGGCGGCACTGCTCCGTGTCTTGAAGGCGCGGACCGACCACAACCATTTGTCGACCCGCACACCGACTCCGCCCGGCATCTCGTCAGCGGTCCATCAGTTCGATGATCTTGCGGACCGTTCGTAGATTTCGTGCCGTCACCGCCACCTCGAGGGTTCTGGCGAAAGAGTCCGCCGTCAGTTTCGAGGTGCCCGAACCGTTCGGGCACCAGAGGTGAACCTCGCGACCGAGGACGACGAACGAGTCCTGGGGCGAACGAGAAGGATCGAGTGCGTCCACCCGCTCGGGCGCAGGTTCGCGACCGAGGAACATGAACAAGATCCGGGCTTCGTCTCGACCAGGCAGCGCGAAGGGCGAGGCCGCCACCGACGCCTCCAGCTCGGAACGCCGGCGAGCGATGACACTGGTCGAGATCCCGAACGTCGTCGAGATCAGCGACTCGATCGAGGCCTCGAACTGCCGAAGGCCACCGGTCTCGTCGTGATCCGAGTCGCCAGAGACGATGACGTTGCCGCTCTGGATGTAGGTCCGGACCTCCCCGAATCCGGCCGCCTCCAGGGCAGACCGGAGCTCGGCCATGGGCAGGCGGTTCCTGCCTCCCACGTTGACGCCGCGCAGAAGGGCAACTCGGCCACTCATGTCCGCCCGTCACCAGTCGTGAGCCGTACCGTCCCAACGAATGAAGTATCCCGACGCATCGGGCCCAAGGGTACTCAGGGTCGCCCGGATGACATCGGCGGTCTCGGCCGGGTCGAGGGCGGCCTGGGCGCCCCCCATGTCGGTCCGCAACCAGCCCGGGTGCATGGCGACCACGGAAACGCCATCGGACGCCAACAGATTCGCCGTCCGCACCGTGACCATGTTGAGGGCCGCCTTGGACGCGTTGTAGCCGATGTCGTTGCCAGCGGCCCCGCCCACGGTCATGGCCCCGAGCTGCGACGAGATGTTCAGGACCATGGCTCCTGCGTCGGCCTTCAACGATTCGAGCAGAGCTCTGGTCACCAGCATGGGACCCACGGCATTGGCCCGGACCTGACCCATGAAGTGCTCGGGATCGATCTCGAAGGGTCCCACGTGGGCCCGGTCGGCCCCGAACGCCGTCGCGTTGAGGCCGGCATTGTTTACGAGAAGGTCGATGCTCGGGCTGGCGGCGCAAACGGCGGCACCGAAGCGCTCGATCGACTCGGCATCGGCGACGTCGAGCGCAGTGATCGAGGCCGGGCCCAGTTCGACGAGGGCCGTTGCCTCCTCCGGCCTTCGACAGGCCGCGTGCACGATCTCACCCGCCTCCAGGTACGTGCGGACCAACTCGAGCCCCAGACCTCGATTCGCTCCCGTGATGACGACCGACATGTTCGATACTCCTCGTTGCTACGGCGTCCGGACACCAGTTGACCCACCGCCAGTTGACCCACCGCCAGTTGTCCTACGGCCCCCTTGTCGCCAGCGCGTACACCCGACGCTTCTCGACGCCGCTCTCTTCCACCACGGCCAGCACGGCGTCGCGGGTCGAGGCCCCATCCGCTCGATGACGGTCGAGGCGGGTCCGGAGATCGTCGTCGGTCCAGGTGACGGCAGTGTCGCCGGCTCCGGCCAGGACCACCACGAACTCGCCTCGGGGCGATGCGTCGCCGAGAACGCCGATCACTTCGGACAGGGTTCCACGCACGACCTCCTCGTGCAGTTTGGTGAGTTCGCGAGCAACGGCAACCTCGCGATCCTCACCACAGACCCGGGCCAGGTCCTGCAGCGTTGCGGCCACCCGCTTGGGCGACTCGTAGAACACCACGGTCCGTCGTTCCACGGCGATCTGATCGAGCTGCTCGGAACGTTCTCGACCCTTGCGGGCCAGGAACCCCTCGAACACGAAACGTCCGGTGGCCAACCCGCTTGCCACCAGCGCCGTGATCAGGGCGGTGGGGCCCGGAAGGATCTCCACGGCCTGGTCCGCGTCCAGGACGGTCCGGATGGTCCGTTGTCCAGGGTCCGAGATCCCCGGCATCCCGGCATCGGAGACCAAGGCCACCGATGCTCCCTCGCTGATCCGCCGCACGACCTCGGACGCGGCCTGGTGCTCGGTGTGCTCGTTCACGACCAGCAACGGCTTCTTGTCGAGTCCCAACAGCTGCAGGAGGCGCCCGGTCCGGCGCGTGTCCTCGCATGCGATGAGGTCGACGGCACCAAGGGTGTCACGGGCCCGGTCGGTGATGTCGCCCAGGTTCCCGATCGGCGTACCGATCACCACGAGTCTCCCCTTCGGGTTCACGTGCGAATCTCGAGCTCGTCACCGATCTTCAGATCCCAGTTGCCGAACGCACCGGCCTCGGCTTCGAGGACGCTTCGGGCCCGCAGGATCGGCGCCGAGATTCGATTGCGGTGCAGGCGCAGGGTCTTGATGACGACGTTGTCGACATCGAGCAGGGCGATGTCGAGATCGAAGCGCATTCCGACCGTGTGCACGGATCGAGCTCTGGTCAGCAGGATGGCACCGTCGAAGGACTGCCGGCCGATGAGTCCTCGAGCACGATCACGCCGAGTGGCCGGGATTTCGAGCGATGCCAGCACTCGGCCGTCGTGAACAAGCCAACACTCGTCTCGATCCATCTCACCACTCGTCTCTCAGACGTTGAAGCGAATATCGAGCACGTCGCCGTCCTCGACGATGTACTCCTTGCCCTCAGATCGTACTTTGCCGATCTCCTTGGCCTTCGCGATCGATCCGATCTGCACCAGTTCGTCCCAACGAATGGTCTCGGCCCGGATGAACCCCCGCTGCAGGTCGGAATGGATCTTTCCGGCGCATTCGGGGGCGGTCGAACCAACGCGATACGTCCAGGCCCGGGTTTCCTGCTCGCCCGTGGTCAGGAACGTTCGCAGACCGAGGACGTGGTAGGCAGCCTGGATGAACTTGGGAAGCGACCCTTCGCCCAGACCGTAGGCATCGAGCATCTCTGCTCGATCCTCGGCTTCGAGTTGAGCCGCCTCGGCTTCGAGCTGCACACAGGCCCCGAACACCGGAGCAATGCCGCCCAATGCCTCTTCGACGGGGGCAACGATGCCGTCCACGTCGGCCAACTGTTCCTCATCGATGTTCACGATGGCGAGCACCGGCTTGTTGGTCAGGAGGAACCAGGGTCGCAACAGGGCCCGATGCTCGGCCGACAGGTTGCTTCGATACAGGGGTGTTCCCTCGCTCAGGATGGCGAGGGCGGCGTCGGCGGCATCGACCTCGGGTTGCAGCTCCCGATCTGCCCGCGCTGCCTTGCGCTTCTTGTCGATCTGCTTCTCGACGGTCTCCAGATCAGCCAGTGTCAGCTCGGTCTCGACGATGGCCAGATGCTCGAGCGGATCATGCGGTCCCGGAACGTCCTCGTCGGTGAATGCCCGCAGGACGAAAACGATGGCGTCGACCTCACGAATGCCGGCCAGGAACTTGTTGCCCAGCCCCTCGCCCTTGGACGCACCGGCCACGAGGCCGCCGATGTCGTTGAACTGGACCGTGGCGTGCACGATCTTCTTCGACTTGCTCATCTCGGCCAGGGCCGCCAGCCGATCGTCGAACACCTTGGCCACGCCGACGTTCGGGTCGGTGGTCGCGAACGCATAGGGCGCGGCCAACGCACTCCCGCCGGTCAGCGCGTTGTAGAGCGACGATTTCCCGGCGTTGGGAAGGCCAACGAACCCGAACTTTTCCATCCGGCCATGCTAGGAGCGTGCGCTCACATCCGGGCTGGTCGGTCGTCCACGAAACCGTTGATCAGAAGGTCGCGAAGATCGTTGGCGGTCACGGCACCGGCATAGAGGAAGCCCTGGGCCATCGGGCATCCCAGTGTCTCGAGAATCAACGCCTGGTCCTGGCGCTCCACACCGAGTGCGACGACCGTGATGCCGCGGCTGTTGGCATGGCTGATCAGTTCGCTGATCTCGGCCCGTGTGGTCGCCTCGGAACCGACCGAGGTCGTGAGGCTGCGATGCAATTTCACGTAGTCGACGTCGATGGCATTCAGCATCTCGATCGACGAGTAGCTGGTACCGAATCCATCGATACCGATCTTGAACTTGGGACGGACCAGGTCCACAAGGTGGAGGAACGCCTCGTGGTGCTCCCTGACCACCAGTTCGGGCACCTCGACGCCGAGTCGGCCGGCCGGGATCGTCGCATCGTCCATCAGCCGTTGCAGGGTGGCCGTCAGTCCGTCGTCGGCCAGCTGAGTGGCCGACAAGTTGACCATGATCAACTGCTCGCTCTCGGCGTCGCGCAACAAATCGGTCAGCTGCTCCTCGACCCCTTCGAACACCAAGGTGCCGAGTGTCCCCATCAGTCCGCTGTGCTCGGCGGCAGCCACGACCTCGACGGCTGACAACCCGACATCGCCGCCCAGCCGCAGCAGGGCTTCGGCGCCGACGACACTGCCCGACGCCAGGTGCACGACCGGTTGGTAGGCGAAACGTACGTCTCGCTGTTCGATGGCTCGCCGGAGCTGACGCTCGACCACCAACAAGCGTTGGGAGCGGGTACGCAACTCCTCGTCGTGCGCGGCCACCCGATTCCGGCCTCGCCCCTTTGCCAGGTACACGGCCGTCTCGGCGGCGGAGAGCAACTCGTCGCCCGTCGTCTCCCCATCGGCCAGCGCAACGCCAACGCTGGCGGTGAGCGCGAGGTCGTGACCGACGTCGGACAGATTGGCCACTGCGGCCCGGACCCGTTCGGCCAGCTCTTCGACTGCCTCGGCATGTTCGACCTCGCAGGCAACGATCACGAATTCGTCCGACGGCAACCGGAACAGCAGATCGCTTCCGCGTACGGTGGACGCAATGCGGCGCGACACAAGGTCGAGCAGACGGAGCGCCTCGACGTTTCCGACCAGATCGTGCACGACCTTGAATCGATCGAGGTCGACATAGAGCACGGCCACCGACCCCTGGGCCGTGTCGGCCAGGGCGCCATCGACGAAGGAGATGGCTTCGGCTCGGTCGGTGACGACCGTGCCCGATCCGGTACGTTCGGTCGCCACCACCGTGACGATCTCGGTCCCGTCCGGCGCCGAGGTTCCCAGCAGCAACAGATCGACGACGTCCTCGGTGCCGTTGGCGAAGCGCATCGAGCGGGACCGTTGCCAGGCCTCTCGGGGTGGGGGCAGGGGCGACTCGCCCAGCTCGGTCGACGACGGCATCGAACGGGCGATGTGGGTCTGCTCGCCGAACCGTTCGGCCCATGCGTCGGACATCCAGTGGATGACGCCGGTGGATCGGTCCACGGCAACCATCGGAAGCCGGATCGATTCGATGGCAGCCGCCATGCCCAGCGACGCGACCGCGTCGGGAAGACCGTTCGACGCGCCCGGATCGGCCTCGGCCTGCGCCTCGGTCTGCGGAGCTGCGTCCGACTGCGGGGCTGCGTCCGACTGCAGGGCAGCGTCCGACTGCAGGGCAGCGTCCGACTGCAGGGCTGCGTCCGACTGCGGAGCTGCGTCCGACTGCAGGTTCGATTCGACCAGTGCAGCATCGGCACTCGCCGGTGCCTCGATGGCGGACCCTGCGTGTTCGACCGCGGGGTTCATTGGTTCGGGCGCGATGTCACCGTCGGGCGCGGAACCGGGCGCGACCGTAGGAGCGTCGCCCACATCGACCTTCTGGCTTGCTCCCCGCACACGGGCATCCCAGCTACGGGCCACGCTGCTCTCCTTCTCGATGGTTCCTGCTTCTCATCGGCGCATCGCGGCCAGGTTTGAGTGCGGAGGAACGAACTGCGGCCGCTAGCCTGGTCCGAATGTCCAAGCGTCGAAAGAAGAAGCGACTCAACGCTCGCCGCAAAAAGGCGAACCACGGCCGGAAGCCGAACGCCGGCCGCTGAGCTGCCCTGGCTCCTGGACTGAACGGCTCAACTGACCGAACGGCTCAACTGACCGAACGTTTCAGCTGAGGAGCCGAGCGAATGTGTCGAGGTAGACGGCCAGCCGCTCGTCGGCCAGCCGACCGGCCGTGCTCAGTGCCTCGGGACCGACCACCGGAACGATCACCTCGACATAGGCCTTGAGCTTCGGTTCGGTTCCACTCGGACGGACAATCACGCGGGTGTCGTCGTCGTAGCCCAGGACCAGGCCCTCCGTCGGCTCGAATTGCCTACCTTCGGCCAGATCCTCGAAGGAAACGAGGGACGCAACCGCCGAGCCGGTCGCCACGTCCGTCGGAGGGTGCTGGGCCACGGTGTCCAAGGCCTGACGGCGGCGTTCCATGCCGTCGACACCATCGAAACGCAGATTGAGCGGTGCGGTGCGGTGGAGTCCGTGAGCCAACGCCAGCTGATCCAGGCGATCCCACAGGGTCTCTCCCTTGGCACGCGCATCGGCCACCATCTCGGCCGCGACCAACGCGGCCGAGATCCCGTCCTTGTCCCGCACCCGACCTCCGACGCAATAGCCGATCGCCTCCTCGTAGCCGAGCACGTACGCCTCCTCGGGGTGATCGACGATCGGCCGCGCCACCCATTTGAAACCGGTCAGCGTCGTGGTCGAACGAACCCCGTGGGCGACGGCCATACGTTCCAGGAGACGGCTCGACACCAACGAAGTGGCGACCTGTCGCCTGCCGCTGGTGTGGCGCAGGAGATGATCCGCCAACAGCACACCGAGCTCATCACCGCTCAGCCGGGCGAACTCGTTGCCCGAACGCGACGGCACTGCGATGGCGAGACGGTCGGCATCGGGGTCATTGGCCAGGACCACGTCGGCTCGATTGGCTTCCCCGCAGGCGATGGCTCGATCCAGTGCACCTGCCTCCTCGGGATTCGGGAACGGAATGGTCGGAAATTCCGGGTCGGGCTCGAACTGGTCGGCGACACAGATCGGTGCAGGAAAGCCGGCCAGAGCGAACGCTCGGAGCAGATGCCGCCCGCCCACGCCGTGCATGGCGGTGTAGACCGACGTCACGGTTCGGGCGTCGAGTACCGGAGTGGCAACAGCCTGATCCAGATGGTGTTGCACGATGTCAGCCCCCAGAGTGACGATCGAAGGATGGTCGAGCGGGGCCACGGGCACCGACCCCCCTTCGTCGCCCACCGCATCGATCAGCGCGGCAATGGCGGCATCGTCGGGCGCCACCAGCTGGATCCCGTCGGCCAGGTACAGCTTGTAGCCGTTGTCCTGTTTCGGATTGTGACTGGCCGTGATCATGACACCGGCATCGGCCCGACGTTCGAGCACGGCGGCGGCCAGAACCGGGGTCGGCAGGGCCTCGGGCAGCAGCTCGGCCCGCCCGCCGGCGGCCGCAACCACCATGGCCACGTCATGAGCGAACATTTCCGACTGATGCCGGGCATCGAAACCGACCACGACCAGCGCCCCCTTGGGCAGCCATTGCATCAGACCGGCCGTCGTCTGGCGGACGACCCGACGATTCATCCGATTGGGACCAGGTCCCATCGGAGCTCGCAGGCCGGCCGTGCCGAACGCCAACCGACCGGTGAACAGTGCCGTCAATTCGCCGATGTCGTCGTGGTCGAGCAGCCGTTCGATCGCCGTCACCGTGGTCGGGTCGGGGTCGTGACGTAGCCATTCCCTCACGGTCACTTCGAGTTCGGTCCCGGTCACTCGGTCATCCTTCACCCCCTGTGTCTACCCTCGCCAGTGTGGATCTGACCGATCGGGTACGGAACAGTTGCGCCGGGGTCATGGCGCGAGCCGAGTACGTCGACATCGACGAGAATCGCCTCGCCGCCTACGCCACCGGTCTGCAGCGGGTCGAGCCGACCTCGACGCGACCCGATCCCGGACCTGGTCCCGGGCCCGATCCCGAGGCGACCGCGCTGTTGGTCCTGGCACTCGATGCCATCAACTTCGGTTCGGGCTACCACGACGTCATCCGCAAGCGGCCCGACCCGACCGGCACCGGAACCCTGTCGGGTTCGCAGACCATGTCGGCCGCCCTCTCCGAGTACGCGGTCTGGACCGGCAGCCTGCACGCTGCCCGGTTGCGGCGCATCACGATCGGCGACTGTTCGCAAATCTTCGGTCAGGAACTCGACGGAGGCGCCTCCGAAGAACTGATGGGCCGCTTCGCCACCGCCTTGAACGACCTCGGAACCTTCCTGCACCACGGCGACGGGACCGCATTGGCCGTCCTCGATGCGGCCGACGGGTCCGCCGTCCGGTTGGCCGAGGCCCTGACCGCCATGCCGTTCTACCGGGACGTCGAAGAACTCGACGGTCGAGAGGTGGCGTTCTACAAACGAGCGCAGATCTCGGCCGCCGACCTGGGGCGACGTCTCCCGGAGGTGTGCAACTTCATCGACGAGGATCGTCTGACCGCCTTCGCCGACAATCTCGTACCGCACGTCCTGCGGATCGACGGCGTGTTGGTCTACCGGCCCGAACTGGCCGACGTGATCGATCGTCGGGAGCTCCTCCCGCCGGGCGAACGGGCCGAGATCGAGATCCGGGCAGCCGGCGTGCACGTCGTGGAACTGCTGAGCGCATACACCGGTCATCGAGCGATGGACATCGACGAATGGCTCTGGAGTCGCGGAGGTGGCGCCGACTACAAGGCCGTTCCCCGGCACCGGGCTCGCTCGGTCTTCTACTAGATCCCCACATCTACATCTCTACATCTCTCCATCTCTCCATCTCTCCATCTCTCCATCTGCTTCCGTCGGAGATCGTCTTCTCGACCCACGGCCACTTCCGGTGCTAGCAATCGATCATGACCACGTTCATTGCCGCCTCGAAGCCTATGCACGCCACCCATCGCGTCGCCGTGGACGGAGCCGTCGATGCCGACGGACACATCCTCGAACCGCCCGATTTGTGGGAGATCTACATCGACCCCGAGTTCCGGGATCGAGCGCTGCGATTCCGCGTCGACGAGAACGGGCTGGAAGAGTTGGAGATCGACGGCAAGCGATCGACGATGAGCCGCCGAGGCTTCCCTTCCACCCTGGGCGCCATGGGCTATCCCGACCTGGCGGCGCTCCAGAAGGACCCCGAGCGCACCTATCTCACCGAGGCCCCCTACGGCACCATCGATGCCAAGGAACGACTCGAGGTCCTCGACGCCGAGAACATCGACATCGCCATCCTCTACACGACGGTCGGGCTGCTGTGGGAGGCCGAGGTCGAGGACCCCGCGCTGGCCCAGGCCTACACCAAGGCCTACAACCGCTGGATCACCGAGTTCTGCGCCGACTCCTCCCGACTCGTGCCCACTGCCCACATCTCGCTCGGTGATCCAATGGCGGCGGCCCGGGAGCTGGAGCGGGCGGTGGGTGACGGGGCCAAGGGCGCCTACGTGTGCCCCTTCACCCACGACGGAAAACCGTTGGGTCACCCGGATCACGACCCGGTCTTCGCCGCAGCCCAGGACCTGGACATCCCGTTCGCCATTCACCCGACCTTCGAACCACAGTGGACGAAGGGCATGCGCATGGGCTCGTGGGAGAACGTCAAGCAACTCCGCCTGTTGGCGTCGGTCCAGGCCTCCGACGGCGTGCGACACCAGTTCACGACCTTGTTCGACTACGGCGTGTTCGACAAGTTCCCCCGACTCAAGGTCCTGGTGCTCGAGTCGGGGGGCGGATGGATCGGGTATTGGCTCGATCGGATCGACGCGGTCTACGGCCACACCTTCATCGGCGGACGGGTCCCCCTCGAGCACAAACCCAGCGACTACTTCCGTGAGCGGATCTGGATCAGCTGCGACCCCGACGAGCGCACCATTCCGGCCTTGGCCGAACGATTCGGGGTCGACCGCTTCCTGTGGGCCTCGGATTTCCCCCATGCCGATCACACGCCCGAGTACGTCCACGACCTCAACGAGCTGGTCGCCTCGTTCCCCGAGCAGGACCAGCGGGCCTTCATCGGTGACAACGCCCGACAACTGTTCGGTCTCTGAGGTTCGGTCTCTGAGGTTGCCGTCGTCGTGCTCGACCCTCGGTAGCGTCTGACAGGTGACCGACCCCACGCCCGCCGACCCCACGCCCGCCGATCTCACGAACGTCCTTCGACTCGAAGCGCACGGCCCCGACGTCTGGCTCGGCGAGAGCCCGCACTACCACTGGGGCCGGATCTACGGCGGGCTCGTCATCGCCCAAGCACTCCTGGCCGCAACCCAGACCGTGATCCAAGAGCACTCGGTGCACTCGCTGCACGGCTACTTCATCCTGGGCGGCGATCCGACCGAGCCTGTTCGCTACGAGGTCAACCGCATTCGCAACGGACGCTCGTTCACCACACGAACGGTGGTGGCCCGCCAGAGCGGAGGTGCCATCTTCAACCTGTCGTGTTCGTTCCAACGCTTCGAAGACGGCGTCGAGACACAGACCGCCGATTTCCCGACCGGACTCGCCGATCCCGAGACATCGCCCTGGGCCAAGGAGGGATCGGGGGTGGACCGCTTCGACATCAAACTCGACGAAGGCGATCCACGATCGATGGCCTGGGTGCGCTATCCGCTGCCGTTGGGCGACGATCCCCGTATCCACGCCTGCGCCCTGGCCTATCTGAGCGACACCACCCCTATGGATGCCGTTGCTGCATCCCACCCCAACGGCATGCCCGAAACCAGCGAGCAGTGGCACGACACCTACATGTCGGCCAGTCTCGACCATGCCATGTGGTTCCATCGCCCCACACGAGCCGACGACTGGCTGCTCATGGCGCTGAAGGGTCAAGGCATCATCCGAACTCGCGGCCTGTCGACCGGGCCGGTCTTCTCTGCCGACGGCCAGCACGTCGCCACCATCGCCCAGGAGGGCCTGATTCGCGATCTGACTCGAAGCTGAGTAGCTTCCGGCCATGGATCTCGCACTGACAGGAAAGCGTGCCGTCGTCACCGGCGCCTCCAAGGGAATCGGCCTGGGCGTCGCTCGGGCACTGGCTGCCGAGGGCGTGCACGTCACGATCGTGTCGAGGACCGCGGCGCGCATCGAGGCCGAGGCGGCCGCCATCCGTTCGGAGTTCGGTGTTTCGGCAACCGCGTTCACCGCCGACCTGTCGAACAGCGCCGAACAGCAACGGCTGGCCGATCACCTCCGAGCCGAGGGTCTCGACATCGTCGTCAACAACGCCGGAGCGATCCCCGGAGGCTCGATCACCGACGTCGACGAGGACACCTGGCGCAAGGCGTGGGACCTCAAGGTGTTCGGCTACATCAACCTCACCCGCCAACTCCTGCCTCATCTGGAATCACAGGGATCGGGGGTGATCCTGAACGTGATCGGGGCGGCCGCCGATCGGCCCAGTCCCGGCTATCTGGCCGGCGCCATCGGCAACAGCGGGCTGGTCGCCATGAGCAAGGCGCTCGGCAGCAATTCCAAACAGAAGGGTGTCCGGGTGCTGGCCGTGAACCCGGGCCTGATCATCACCGACCGCATGAGTGATCTTCTCCGCCAGCAAGCAGACGTCAAATGGGGCGACTCGTCCCGGTGGGAGGAACTGATCCCCGAGGATCCGGCCCCCGGCACCGTCGAACAGGTCGCCGACGTCGTCACCTTCCTGGTGTCGGACCGGGCCAGCCATGTCAGCGGCGTCGTCCTCACGATCGACGGCGGCGCCAGTTCACGCTGAGCGCCCTCAGCTCAACCAGCTGCGCACCAGACTCCGTAACCGGTCGATACCGGTCCCCTTGACCGCGCTGACCCAGACCACGTCGCCACGCTCCAGATCGCACCTCTCGGCCACCTCGTTCCTGCGTTTGTCGAGGAGCGACGATTTCACCTTGTCGTGTTTGGTGGCGACGACGGTGTGGGGCAGATCGTTGCCCCGAAGCCATCCGAGCATCTGGGTGTCGAGTTTGGTGGGACCCACGGCACCGTCCACCAGCACCACGATCATCTCGAGCCGTTCACGCTCCAGTAGGTAGCCCTCGATCATTCGCTGCCAGTCGCCCCGCATCTGTCCGGGTGCTGCCGCATAGCCGTAGCCCGGCAAGTCGACCAGCGTCGGGCCCAGCTGATTGGAACCGGTCCTCTTGCCGGCATCGACTTCGAAGAGGTTGAGCAGTCGGGTGCGGCCTGGCGTGTTGCTCACATGGGCCAACTTCTTGCGCCCCGACAACGCGTTGATCACCGACGACTTGCCGACATTGGATCGACCGACGAAGGTGACCTCGGCCGGTGACGACGGCAACTGGCTCTCGTCCGTGGCCGATTGCACGAAACGAAGTTGGATCGGCCCGGCCACACCGCAACGGTAGCTGGTGCCAACCTCAGATCTCCCCTCCCAACTCACCCACCCGGAGTTCGCCTTCCGGCGTCTGGCCCCCGATGTCGAGGAACCGGGCCATCCGATCCATGGTGTCAGGGATTCGAAGCGACTGCTGGAACAGATAGGCCTCCTCCAACAGTCCGGGAACGGGATCTGGTGTGGCGGCCAGAACCGAGGCCTTGGCCAGGGCAATCGCCTCGGGCGACATGCGGGCCAGGCGCCGGGCGAATCGATCGACGAACGGCGTCAGTTCCCCGGGTGGAAACGCTCGATTCAGCCAGCCCCAACGTTCGAGTGTCATCGCATCGATGTCGTCCCCGCCCAACACGATCTCCATGGCCGGTCCCCGGCCGACCATGCGGGGCAATCGTTGGGTGCCGGTGCCGCCCGGCAGAATGCCGAGCGGCACCTCCATCTGGCACAGGATGGTGCGGCCGACGGCCCCGAAGCGCATGTCACACGAGGCCGACAACTCCCCGCCTCCGCCCCCGACCCGACCGGCGATCTCGCAGATGGTCGGCTTGGGCATCGTGCGGAAGGTCTCGCACATCAGGTGGTAGGCCTTCAGCTCGCTGTCCCGTGCCGCCGGGGTGTCGATCGGGAACTTCAGGATGGCCGAGACGTCGAAGTGGGCCAGGAAGAAATCGGGGTTGGCGCTGCGCAGCACGACCACTCGGGCCTCGGGGTCCTCGGCCGCAGTGGCAGCGAAGCCGGCGAGTTCCTTGAACAGTTCGGGCGTGATCAGGTTGATGGGCGGATTGTCGATGACGGCGGTCAGAACACCGGCGTCGTTGGTCACCGTCAGGAGCGCGAAGTCGTACATGACCGCCATCCTGGCAGACTGGCCGGGTGCTCGACCATGTGTTCCACGATGCCATCGGTGCGTTGCGAGATGCATTGGAGTCGGCCCGCCTGGAACGTCAGGCGCTCGAAGAGCGCTTTCACGCCGACGTCCTGCTCGGTGACGTGATCTGGGAAACCAGCTATGGCTTGCCCGGCGAGGGCTCACCGCCCCGGGCCCAGGTGGATCTCACACTCGAATGGCCGACATGGGCCCAGACCGCCTATCGGACCTGGTATCTCGACGAGGAGTTCACCGAAGGTCCCCGCATCGGCATCGACGTCGTGTTTCGGGTCCAACGTCTGGCCGATGCTGCCGATCCGGCCGTGATCATGTCGGCGCTCCCCACCGTCGCGCCCACGATCGGCGACGAGTCCCTGGAGTCGTCGGGGCCCACGGCCGAGACGAACTACGAAACCGATCTGACCGTTGCGTCCCACGCCATGGAGGTCAGCTATCACGGCTTCTACGAGCTCGACGAGAAGACCCTCGAGGACGGGTCGACGCTCGACAAGCACTTCGCCGAGATCGGGGGCTGGATCACCAACGCCCTGGTGCGCCTCGGCGATCTCCCCCTGCACTACCTACCACCGGTCTACGAGGACGACTGATGCCAGAGCTGATGCCAGAGCCGATGCCAGAGCCGAGACCCCACGACGTCGTGTTCACCACGGTCACCAACCGTGTCGCCACGGTCACCATCAACCGACCGGAGGCCCGCAACGCGCTGAACCACGAGGTACGGACCAAGCTGCGCCAGACGATGGCCGACGTCGACGCCGACGCCGACGTCGACGTGGTGATCCTGACCGGTGCCGATCCGGCCTTCACTGCCGGTCTCGATCTGAAGGAGCTGGGTGGCGGCGATCCCGATCGCTCGGGCTCGGCCATCTCGAGCGACAGCACCACACCGGTGGCCCAACGGCCCTTTGCCCCGCTCTCGAAACCACTCATCGGAGCAGTGAACGGCGTCGCCATCACCGGTGGATTCGAGATCGCGCTGAACTGTGACTTCCTGATCGCCTCGGAACGGGCCGCGTTCGCCGACACCCACGCTCGGGTCGGTGTGATGCCGGGCTGGGGCCTCACCGTGTTGTTGGCCGAGGCCGTGGGCGTGCGTCGAGCTCGGGAGATCTCCTTCACCGGAAACTTCGTCGATGCCCACCAGGCCTGGTCGATGGGACTGGTCAACCGGGTCGTGCCCCACGGCGAGCTGCTCAGCGTCTGCCAGAAGGTGGCCGAGGACATCGTCGGGAATGACGTCGATGGGGTTCGCAACCTGTTGGGCACCTACCGCAGCGTTGCCGAGACCACCGTGGCCGAGGGATGGCAGATCGAGGCCCGCAACGGGTGGGAGTTCCGCCAGCGGCACGGGTTCCGACCCGACGAGGTCGAGCGGCGTCGACAACGGATCGTCGAACGAGGCCGCGATCAGTTGGGGTGAGCGACAACTGTTCGGCTCGCCGCGCCCGGGGGTACAGTGCTCGATGTGGGAGTAGGCAACCGAGAACCGAGCCGTTCGTCGACGCGAACCGATGAGCCTGCCATCACCGACCTGACAAAGGTGCTTCCCCCCTCGACGCCGACCCTGGTGTTGGTCGGGTCGAACGATCCGACGGTGGTCGCCGAACTCGATGCGCTCACCCTGGCCACTGCGGCAAGCCTCGACGTGCGCACCGGTGTCCTGTGGACCGAAGTCCCTGACGGCCGGGCCTTTCTCGACCATCTGCTCGAGACGTTCACGGATTCCCGCAACCAGATTCGTTTCGCCTTCGCCGAACCCCGGGCCACCGTCGACGCCCTCGTGCGGCGGGCCCTGTTGGCTGCCGATCTCGACACCCTGGCCAATGCCGTCGAACGGGCCCATCTGATCGCCAGCCCCCCTGCCTACCAGGTTCGCTACCAGCCGATCGTCCGTCTGTCGGATCGCCGGGTGATCGGCTTCGAAAGCCTGATCCGAGCCCACGCCGAGGGCGAGGTGATCGATGCCGAGGAACTCATCGCTCGCGCCACTCGGGGCGAATGGCTGCACGAGCTCGACGAATTGGGTCGGTCGATGGCGCTCGGGGGCGTGGGTCCCTGGCTCGGCGCCGGGCTGCTGTTCCTCAACGTCATGGCACCCAACGGAGTGTTCGATGTCGCAGCGGTGACGGCCACCGTCGAGCGCGCCCTCGAGCTCGGGCTCGATGCCGATCAGATCGTGCTCGAAGCAATGGAACGCAACCGCTACACCGATCTGGCCGCCGCTGCGGCCCAGATCGACAGCTTGCGGGACCTCGGGGTCCGGGTCGCGGTCGATGACGTCGGCGACGGCTTCTCCAGCCTTCGAGTCCTGGGGGCGTTCAAGCCCGACATCGTCAAGGTCGCAGGCCAGCTCGTGGCCGAACTGCCCTCGTTGGAAGCCGAGGCAACCATCCGCGCCATCGTCGGACTGGCTCATCAAACCGGGGCATGGGTGGTGGCCGAGAACATCGAGACCATCCAGCAGGCAGACCAGCTCGAACGCCTCGAGGTCGATTGGGGCCAGGGCAACTTCCTGGGCTTGCCGGCCAGTCGGACCGAGACCGACGACCAGTCGGCCGACCGCCGGCCCGTGATCGCCCGGGCCTAGGGCTTCGGGACAGCACCCAAGCGCTCACATCCCCTGGGAGCACGCCGATAGGTGATGCACGTGTATCGCCCCCCGGCGATTCCCCTCAGGAGACTGTTGAGTGCGACTCCCCGTACCCGCATCGTTGGAAACCACGTCGTACGTGCGATGGCCGCCGTCGGCCTGCTGTCCACCATGGTTGCGGTGGGATCCCCTCCGGTTGCCGCCGCTGGGCCCTGTGGCGTCCCCGCCTTCAGTGGCGACGCCAACCGCATCGGCAACCTGGTCTTCCTCGACACCGATGATGACGGGAGCTTCGAACCTGCCGACGGCGAGAGCGGTCTGGCCGGAGTAGGCCTCGAGCTCTGGAACGACGTCGATCTCGATGGCGCGTTCGAGCCGACCGGTGATGACCTGACCGGACTTGCCTGCTCCACGTCGACCGATGCCACCGGCCACTACTGGTTCCACGATGTCGCCTCCGGCTCCTACTTCGTCGCCGTCAGTGGCGGCGTGCCGGCCGGCCATGTGTCCTCGACCGGGGCGACCGTCGACGCCATCACCGACAACCGAGATGACGGTGGACCCGTCGGGAGCTATCCGGCCGTCACCGGCGTGCTCGCGATCGATGTGGCCAGCCCACAGCCGACCGGAGAGACCTCGCCCGGCGGCGCAGCCGGAGCCGACGAGACCGCAGCAAATGCGGCCACGGTCACCTTTCCCGACACTGATTCGAACCTGACCATCGACCTGGGATTCGCACCGGTCGCCACGTCGACACCCTGCTTGGGTATCGGCAACCGGATCTGGCTGGATCTCGACAACGACGGATCTCAGGAGACGGGCGAGCCCGGTATCAACGGGGTCACCGTCCAGTTGTTCGCAGCCGATGGCGCCGGCGACCCGACCGGGGCGGTGTTGGCCACGGTGACCACCGTTGACGGGGGCTACTACCTCTTCTCCTGTGTCGGCCCCGGCGACTACGTCGTCGTCGTGCCGAGCACGAACTTCGCTCCCACCGGTCCCCTGTCCGGCCTGCGCTCGAGCCCCGATGGTGCCCTGGCGGATCAGCGCGATCATGGCCGCGACCCGGCCACCGTTGGTGCCAACGTGAACAGCGCTGCCATCACCCTGAGCGAGGGTGGCGAGCCGGTGAACGAACCCGACAAGCCTGCCGGGGGCACCTACGATTTCGACGATCCACGGGACAACGACGTCAACACCGAGATCGACTTCGGATTCTCCGGTCTGACCGTCGGGAACCGGGTATGGATGGAATCCACGGTGAATGGCATCCAGGATGCCGGTGAGCCCGGCATCGCCGGAGTCACGGTGGAACTCTGGACGGCCAATGGTGATGGACCGGTCGGCGCTGCCCCGATTGCATCGACCACGACCGATGCCGATGGCTACTACCTCTTCACCGGGCTCAACGCCGGCGACTACGTGGCCCGGATCCCGGCCGGGAACTTCGCCGCCGGCAACCCGCTGGCCGGCAAGGTCTCGACCTCGGGCAACGGCAAGGCTCCCGATGTCGACACCGACACCACCGACCGCGACGACAACGGCGACGGCGACGGCAGCGGTCCGGTCGACACGCTTCCCTTCACCCTGGCCAACGGCACCGAACCGACGGGCGAGCCCGACGTTTCCGGCCCGATGGACTCGTTCCCCTCGGACAACAACGCCAACGTGACCGTCGACTTCGGCTTCGTGGACAGTTCGTTGCTGACGCCCGATGATGCAGCCCTCGGCGACAAGGTGTGGGTCGACACGAATCGCGATGGCATCCAGGACGCAGGCGAGTCGCCGGTGGCCACCGTGACCGTCCGGCTCCGCGACGCCAACGACAACGTCGTTGCCACCACCACCGACATCAACGGCATCTACGGCTTCGGCGGACTTCCGGCCGGCACCTACCGAGTGTGTTTCGATCTCACGACCCTCCCCCAGGGCATGATTCCCACCACCTCCAATGCCGGCAACGACGATGCGGTCGACTCCGATGCCGACGCCGAGGGTTGCACCCAACAGGTGGTCCTGGCCGAGGGTGACGAGAACCTGACCCTCGATCTCGGCATTCACCGTGCTTCGGTCGATCTGGCCATCGACAAGTCCGGCAGCTACCGGAACAGCAAGGTGACCTGGACGCTCGTGGTCGAGAACAAGGGCCCCGACACCGAACCAGGTCACGTGACCGTCATCGACAATCTGCCGGACGACGTCAGCTACGAGTCGGCGGCTGGTACCGGTTTCGACTGCGTCTACACCGCAGCATCGCACTCGGTCTCCTGCACCTACACCGGCTCACTGGCACCCAACGCCCGGGCGACGGTCACCATCGTGACGACGATGAAATCGGCGACGGATTGCACGGTGACCAATACCGCCAGCGTCAAAGGCGCCGGCATCGACACCACGGCTGCCAACAATGCCGATTCAGCTTCGCTGACCAACGCGTGTGCCGCAGGTGAGACGCAGCGACGACTGCCCTCGACGGGCACGACAACAGCCGTTCTCGGTGCGCTGGCGCTGTTGCTCGGCATCGGCGGGTGGAAACTCACCGGTGTCAGCAGCAAGCTGAAAGCCATCCGGCTCAAGAACCGGATCGGCGACTGATCGGGTCAGAGACCGGCCAACGCCTGCAGTGAGGTGAGGGGCCGCGGCCCGACGTGAGAAATCACTTCGGCCGCGGCCACCGAACCCAGGCGCCCGCATTCGGCGAGGTCGAATCCTCGAGCAAGCCCGAAGAGCACGCCGGCTGCGTACTGGTCGCCGGCGCCGGTGGTGTCGACCACGCGGTCGACGAGAGCCGGCGGCACCTCGATGATGTCGGATTGCTGCACC
>CALACD010000227.1 GCA_937890445.1 uncultured Acidimicrobiia bacterium
AGCTCAGTGGAGCGATTGCCACGGTGGCCCAGAGCGAACACCCGGTGATCTCCGCGGATTCGATCGCGACGGCGACCCCGTCGTCACAACCGCGCCTGCCGATCGAGCAGGCCGTCCGCTCCATTGCGCGGTCAGCCGATGTCACCGCCGACGTGCTCGACACGGTCGAGGTCGACGGATGGACGCGCTCGGGAGTGCTCGACACCGGCGGTTCGGTCGACCTCATCACCCTGGTCCGACGGGCGGTGCGGGACTCGGTCGAAGGCCTTCGCTCGGCGGAACGGACCCGGGACTGGCTCCGAGGAACCTGATCCTCGAAAGAGACAGCCTCCCGGAAAGAGACAGCCTCTCGATGCTCTTCGATCAGAGATCGATGTCGGACCAATCCTCGGGATTGTCCTCGACATAGGTGTCCACGATGGAACCGTCGACGCCATCCACCAGCACCAGTCCCCGTTTGGTCGGGGGTTCGTCGGCCGAGTACAGCAAGATACGCCAGGTCGGCCTACTCAGGAATCCACGCCAGCCCATCTGAGCTGCGGCGTGGCCGATGGGAAAGCCCACGGCGCGACTTGCGGCCACCAGCGCGTCGCGCTCGTCGATGTCGAGATTCCAGCCGGACACCACGCTGTAGGCCCCGACCACGGCCAGGACCGCAGCCCCGGCCAACAGTCCTCCGTTGACCAACACTCCCGGGCCTCGGACCAGGTAGAGCACCACCAAGGCCAGCGCGGTGAGGAGGTAGAGATAGCCGGGAACTCGACGACGATTGTTGTTGGGGAAGAGGTAGTCCTCTTGGTCGGCCAATGCGGGCTGCAGGTCGGCCGGCAGCATGTCGGTGACCTCACCCGGCGCAACAGCCTCGTCGAAACCGGACGGTTCGGCGCCAACATCGGGGCCGTCCGTGACTTCCGGATCGAATTGCTCGTCAGACACGGTCATGACGCTACCGGCCAGATGGCTCGAAGCTGTTGCCAGGTGTCTCGCAACGTCTGGGAAAGGACGCGGGTCTCGGCAACAGCGGTCATGAAGTTGGTGTCGGCCGACCAACGAGGCACCACGTGGACATGGAGATGATCGGGTTCAGACCCTCCGCCCGCAGCACCCTCGTTGATGCCGATGTTCAGACCCTGGGGTCCGAACGCGGTTCGTACCGCCGACGATGCGGTGCGAACGGTGCGCCACAGTTCATCATGGGTGGCGTCGTCGAGGTCGGCCAAGGAAGGACGGGCGATCAGAGGCAACACCATCACATGACCGCTGGTGTAGGGAAAGACATTCAGGATGACGAACGTACGCGGTCCACGCCACACGATGTAGGTCTGCTCGTCGGGTAGATGGCTCTGCTCGATGGTCTCGAACAGGGATCGACCATCGGCAGGAGGCAGATCGGCGTGGGGCCGGCCATCTGCGCCCACGCCGCGGGCGTACGCCGGCAGCTTCCACCCTGCCCAGAGGCGCTGCAGACCGACCGAATCGAGTTCAGCCAACACGGGCTCCGACCGCGACCTCGGCCGCCAATCGGGACGAGAAGTCCTCGATCGTGACATCTCGTTCGACCTCGCCACCTCGGGGATTGACACCGACGGTGCCATTGGCGACGTCGTCATCCCCGACGACGAGGACATAGGGCAGCTTCTGCGTCTTTGCGTTGCGAATTCGCTTGCCCAGAGAATCGTTGGCCTCGACGTAGTCGACCCGGAACCCGGCTTCGGTCAAGTGGGCGACCACGGAACGGGCGTAGTCGTCGTGGGAAGCGGCAACCGGCAGGACCGCGACCTGTACCGGAGCGAGCCACGCCGGGAAGTTGCCGGCGAAATGCTCGATCAGAACACCGAAGAACCGCTCGACGGATCCGAACAGGGCGCGATGCAACATGATCGGGCGCACTCGTTCTCCGTCGTCGGAGACGAACTCGAGATCGAACCGTTCGGGCAGATTGAAGTCGACCTGGATGGTCGAGAGTTGCCAGGACCGTCCGATGGCATCGCGCACATCGATGTCGATCTTGGGACCATAGAAGGCGGCATCCCCCTCCTTCACCCGGTACTCGAGCCCGGAAATCTCGAGCGCCCGACGCAATGCTGCGGTGGCGTCCTCCCAGCTCTGGTCCGAACCGACATACTTGTCGGGGTCCTTGGTCGACAGGTTGAAGGTGAATTCCTCGAAGCCGAAGGACCGTAGCACCGACATCACGAACGCCAGGAGCG
>CALACD010000228.1 GCA_937890445.1 uncultured Acidimicrobiia bacterium
CGAGGACCATCTGCTCGGTGGCGAGGGCGAAGGATTTGCCATCAGCCAGGCTCGTCTGGGCCCCGGTCGTATCCACCACTGCATGCGCAGCATCGGCGTGGCCGAACGAGCGCTCGAGATCATGGTCAAGCGGTCCATCGAGCGCGAGACCTTCGGCCGGATGCTGGCCCAACACGGCGTGGTCCAGGACCAGATCGCCCTGTCCCGCATCGAGATCGATCAGGCCCGCCAGTACGTGCTGCACGTGGCCCATCTGATGGACACCGTCGGCAACAAGGCGGCGGCCCAGGAGATCTCCGGCATCAAAGTGGCGGTTCCCAACATGGCCCTCGCCGTGCTCGACCGAGCCATCCAGATCCACGGCGCCGCCGGTGTCACCCAGTTCACGCCGCTGGCCGAGATGTGGGCCCACATGCGGACGCTTCGGATCGCCGATGGACCCGACGAGGTGCACAAGATGACGATCGCCCGGCGCGAGATCCGCCAGCATCACCCGGATTTCCGGATGAGTTGACGGCACGGCTGCGGTGGGCTGTTCGCATCCGATGCACAGCCCACCGTCGGCGGACCCGCGGCTTGCCGTTTCCGGGCAGGACCGCTCGACGTTTCCTATGATCGGGCCATGACCGCGCTTGTGAACTTCACCCTCGACAGCCCTTCGTCGGACATCGTCGAAGCGTTGCGTACCGACGGTGCCGCCATCGTCTCGAAGGTTCTGGGAACCGATCAGCTCGCAGCGCTCAGAGCGGAGCTCGATCCGTGGATCGCGGAGACACCCGGCGGTCGCGATGACTTCACCGGCCGTAGGACGGCACGTACCGGTGCCCTGGTCGCACGGTCGCCCCGGGCTCGGGATCTGGTCATGCATCCGAAGATCATCGAATTGGCCAACGAGTTCCTCGGACCCTTCACCAACAAGATCCAGCTCCACCTGACCCAGACCATCAAGATCGGTCCAGGCCAGGGCAAACAGCCTCTCCACCGCGATCGGTTGGCCTGGGGTGGCTACATTCCGCGGTCCATCGAGCCCCAGTTCAATACGATCTGGGCCCTCACCGACTTCACGCCAGACAACGGTGCCACGCGGGTCGTGCCCGGCAGTCCCGGCTGGGACGACGACCGCCGACCGGACGAGCACGAGAAGACGCAGGCCGTGATGTCAGCAGGTTCGGTGCTGCTCTACAGTGGCTCGGTCATCCACAGCGGTGGCGAGAATCGCACCCAGGAAGACCGGATCGGTGCCAACATCACCTACTGCCTCGCGTGGCTGCGAACCGAGGAGAACCAGTACCTGTCGTGTCCGCCCGAGATCGCCAAGGATCTCGACCCCGACCTCCAGGAGCTGATGGGTTACACGATGGGTGACTACGCCCTCGGCTACTACTCCGACCCGGCAGTCGTGCATCAGGCGTCGGATATTCTCCCGCCGGAATTGGCGCTCGGACGCAAGCCGCGAGAACGTGCCGACAACACGCTCATCACTGGAGGAAATTTCGAATGACGTCGATGGTTCTGGTTCATGGGGCCTGGGGAGGCTCCTACGGGTTCAAGAAGGTTCGACCGCTCCTGCACGCCGCCGGGCACGAGGCCTTCACGCCGAGCCTGACAGGCATTGGTGAGCGCTCCCATCTCACGAACCCCTCGATCGGGCTCAGCACGCACATCCAGGATGCGGTCAACACCATCCGCTACGAGGATCTGTACGACATCGTCCTGCTCGGTTTCTCCTACGGAGGTATGGTGGTGACCGGGATGCTCGATCACATCGGCGACCGAGTGAAGCATCTGGTCTACCTGGATGCCTTCGTTCCCGTCGACGGTCAGTGCGTACAGGACATCACCGGGTTCGGATCGCCCGAGCACGACATCGATCCGGGAGCGTCGTGGTTGTTGCCCGCCATCCCCCGCGAGGCCGACACCC
>CALACD010000229.1 GCA_937890445.1 uncultured Acidimicrobiia bacterium
CGGGGTGGCCGCCGGATCCGACGACTCGTCGGCCTGGCCGATGGCGGCGGTGTTGCTCGCTTCCTTCTACCTGAACATCGTTTCCTGGCTCTACCTGTCGGCGCTGTGGGAGAAACGACGAACAGGAGCTGCATCGGGTCACGAGTCGACGTCGATCACCATGCCGGTGGGCTTGATCGAGGGAACCGAGACCGTTGGGTTCTTCGTCGTCCTGCTCGCGGTGCCGGGCTGGTCCGTGGTCACCATGGGCGTGATGGCCACCGCAGTCGGGGTGGGAGCTCTGATCCGAACCTGGTCCGGAGTCCGGTCATTGCGTGAACGGGATCTGGCGCCGGCTGGCCGCAGGCCGCGGAGGTGACCGTGCGGACTCGACGATGGCTCGCGCTGGGGGTCTGGGCCAGTTCCGTCGGAGGCTACGTCGGGGACAGCCGAAGTCGAGAGCTGAGCTCGCTCGAGGCTGCAGAGCAACTGCGGGGGATACTGGCCGATCATTGGTGGGGGCCTGCGATCTTCATCGCCGTCTACACCGTCCGTCCCCTGGTGCTGTTCCCGGCCTCGGTGCTCACCATTCTGGGCGGACTTGCCTTCGGCCCGGTCTGGGGCACCCTGTGGACGGTGATCGCCACGTCGCTGTCGACGGCCATCACGTATGCGGCCGGCCGCTTCTTCGGGTCGGATCTCCAGGCCGAACGGCTGTCACGAGCATTGGGCAGGACCATCGACCGGGCTCGTCGTCGGCCGTTCGAGACGACGCTGCTCCTGCGACTGCTGTACGTGCCCTTCGACGCCGTGGGCTACGTCGCCGGGTACGTCGGGCTTCGCTTCGTGCCCTTTGCTCTCGGTTCGGCGCTCGGGACGGTTCCCGGCACCATTGCCTTCGTCGGTTTCGGGGCCTCCATCCAATCACTGGACGAAGGGAGCCCCGGTTTCGACCTGCGGGTGCTGGTCGCCTCAGTGGCGTTGGCGGTGGCCGGGTCGCTGCTTGCGAGATGGTTGCAGCGACGCGAACGTCGTCGCCCGACCTCGATCGAGTCGACGCCCGTCGAGGGGTGACTCCACCGCCCTCCCGGTGTGGGGGGAGTCGACCTCAGCGTGCGGGTGCTACCGGATCCTCGAGGGGGGCCTCGACGGTCGGAGCACCCTCGTCGCCGCCGGGTGGCAGTTCGGCCGGCGGTGCCTCCGATTCGGTGACGGTCTCCTCGACCGGCACGTCCTCGATCAGGGGTTCCGTCGGTTCCAGGAGGCTGAACAGCAGATCGATCGGCGGTAGTGGCGGAACATCCGGAAGTGTGTCGGCGTAGAAGATCGGTACGAGTTCGCCCACACACGAGGTATCGAGTTCCCCGCCGGGATCGTCCAGGAACTGTGCCATGACCGATTGCGGGCACGAGCTGTAGAAGACGACGACGTGACCCAGATTGGGAAAGAACACCAGATCCGAGTTGGGCAGTCGGGCTGCGGTCAGCTCGGACCATTCGGGAGGTGTCTGGTAGTCGGTGTCGGTGTACAGGACGAGCGTCGGCAGATCACTGACGACCGGTTCGTTCACGATCGGGTCCTCGGGAGCGAGATCGAAGATGGCGCACTCCTCGGCGAAGTCGAACTGATCCACCAAGCTGAGGGCGTAGAGGTAGATGGCCTCGGACCACTCACCTCCCAGGTAGTCGGTTGCTCCGGTGTCGAAAGGAAACTCCTCGGCGCACATCACCGTGAAGAAGAAGCCATCGGAGAACTCCAGCCCCGGGCCCGGAACACCTCGGGCCACCGCAGCGGCCACCGGGCCCTCGATGCCGTCGCCCTGCTCGTTTTCGAGCGGCGGAGCCTCGCTCTCGACCGGCACCGCGTCGAGAAGGTCCACGGGGAGACCGAGTAACAGCAGCGTCGTGGCTCGGAGGAAATCGTCGGCCGCGTCGCTTCGGACACCGGGATCATCGTCGGCGAGCGCGTGGAGGGCTGCGGGCAGGTACGGGTTGGCGATGTCGCCCGAGATGCCACCCAGCAACGTGAAGCCGTCCAGTTCGCCCTCGGGCACCCCGAAGAGGAACTCGATGTGTGTGCCCGAGACGGGAATCGGTTGTTCGTTCAGATGATCGACCGCAGCGATCAGATCGGCGCGGACGTCGGGGTAGGCGGCGGCACAAACCGGATCGTCGGTGCAGATATCGGCGATGTAGTCGAGCCGATTGAGGAAACCGATGGCATCTTCACCGGCCGTGACGTTGACCTCGGGAGGGAAGACGGAGTCGAGTACCACGCTGCGCACGCCGGCGGGAGCGTCCCGCATGATCGAGAGGGCCAGATCCGTGCCATAGGAACCGCCGAACAGGTTCCATTCGTCGTAACCGAGAGCGAGGCGGAGATCGGCGAGGTCGGCAGCGTTCTGGACCGTGGTGTAGCCGTCGAGATCGATTCCGTCACCTACCAGTCGTTCGTGGCAGGTGTCGAGGAGGGCCAGTTGGGCGGCCTCGAACTCCTCGAAGGTGTCGAAGGTCGTTGGTTCGGTGGCGTAGTCCTGCTGGCGCAGACAGTTGAGGTTGGGCTGGGCGTAGCCGGTGCCGCGCTGATCGACGAAGATCACATCCCGACCGCCGCTGGCCGCTCCCATCGCGAGATCGAAGATGATGCCGGCGTTGGCCACGGGCGCACCGCCCGGGCCCCCTTCGAGGTAGACCACGGGGTCGGCTTCGTTTCGTTCACCGAACACGATGGCGAACGCAATGCTGATCAGACGGCTGCCGGGGTCGTCCCGGTTCTCGGGTACCGAGAGGAAGCCGCAGGCCGCTCCGGCCGGTGGCGGCGCTTGACCGTCGACGGGGCACAGGGTCCAGGTCAGATGGTCGGCCGGCTGGCTGTCGGCATCGACGACAGCGAAGTCGAGACACGGGACCGCAAGGCTGTTGAGTTGTGTCCCGACGGCAGCGTGAACGATCTGGATGGCCGTGGCCGGTCGGTCGAGATCGATGCTGGGAAGCGCGAACGGGGCGTAGGGGGTGATGTCGGGGAGATCGGGCGTGGGGTCGGTCTCGGCGATGAGCTCGCCCGACGCATCGAAGAATCGAACGATGACCTGCTCCTCGAACTGGCTCAGCTCGGTGCTGAAGTCGAGCTGGTCCTCGAGGTGATCGATGTCGACGGTGATTCCACTGGTGAGAACCCGACCGGCGGTCAATGGGTTCGCCAGGGCCACGATCGGCGAGACACGGTGATCGAACCGAACGGTCGTTCCGTCGGGGCCGGCGTGGTCGTGGTCGAGGTTGACCAACTCGATGTCGGGGAGCTCCACATCGCAGCCCGGCGCCTCGACGCCGGGTTCGTCGGCCGACGTGGGGGAAGCCGTCACTCCGGCGTCGGCCGCCCAGCCCGGGGGAGCGAGCTCGGCTCCTGCCGGGACGACGGACAGTAGTCCGATGGACAACAGTGCGGTTCCCACCACGGTCAATGTTCGCTGAATCATCCTGGCCGCCTTCACCTCGAGCACCCACAGGTGCGCCCTCGATCCGAGACACTAGTGCTCTGGCCATGATCCTGCGTCGGGGGTGGTGTCCACCGTTTGGTGGGTG
>CALACD010000230.1 GCA_937890445.1 uncultured Acidimicrobiia bacterium
CACCAGCCCCAAGTGGTGGACGCGACCACCAAACGTTGGCTGCTACGGCACTAGCACCGAGGCTCCGCGGGTGCTCGAAGAATGACGCGACGCTTACCCGATCGGGCTGTGTCCGGTCTCCCCGATCGAAACGAGTCTTGCTCCGATTCGGCGTCGACGGCAGGCTGTCGTGGTGACCAGCCCCGGACCCGAGACCATGCAACTCCACCGAATCGTGCATTCGGGCGACGGGCCCTACTGCCTGATGGTGCACGGGGCGCTCGCTTCACGCTCGTACTGGAACGAGAACCTGGATGCCCTTCGCGCCATTTGTCGTCCCGTCATCGTCGAGCTGTGGGGCCACGGCCGCTCCCCCAGTCCCCTCGACGAGCACCTCTACACCCCCGAGGGCTACATCGAGCAGTTCGAGGCCATCCGGGTCGAGCTCGGGGCCGACCAGTGGTTCACGATCGGCCAATCGATGGGGGCGGCCCTCACCCTGGCCTACGGCTTGGCCCACCCCGCCCGCATCCTGGCCCAGGTCGTGACCAACAGCGCGTCGTCGTTCTCCGACCCCGAGGTGTGGGTCATGCGCAACACCGATCTGGTGCGTCCCCTGGCCGAGCGGGTCCGGGTGAACGGGGTCGGCGATCTGCGTGACTCGTGGGTCAACCCTTCGCGCTCGAAGCGCATCGCCGAGGCGACCCGGTCCATCATGGCCGCCGAGTTCGACGAGCACACCGCAGAGGGGGTTGCCCGCTCGTTCGAACACACCAACCGCACCACGGCGCTCGGCCCCGACCGTCTCGCCGCGGTGTCACGGCCCACGCTGCTCACCGTCGGGGTGGACGAGACCCGCTTCCTCCCCCTGGTGGAACGCGCTCGCGCCATCCCAGGGCTGATCGTCACCGAGATCGAGGCATCCCACGCCGTCAACGCCCAGAACCCGGCTCAATGGAACGAGGCCACCGTTCGATTCCTGACCGAGCACGCTCCTACAGTTCAGGGGTGACCTCCGAGCAGACCGAACCGGCCGTCCTCTACCAGAAGGACGGTCACGTCGTGACCATCACCTACAACCGGCCGGAGAGACTGAACGCGCTCAACGGTGCCATGCGTGACGGCCTGAACCAGGCCTGGCTCGACTTCCGGGACGACACCGATGCCTGGGTCGCCATCATGACCGGGGCCGGTCGTGCCTTCTGCGCCGGCGCCGACCTGAAGGACGGTGCGGGCGCCACCGGCACGTTTGCCGGCACCTTCTGGGAGAAGCCGACCGTCAACAGCTTCGAGAGCGGCCTCGAACTGTTCAAGCCGGTCATCGCCGCCGTCAACGGTCCCTGCATCGGCTACGGCGTGACCGGCGTCAGCTTCGCCGACTTCGTGATCGCCAGCGAGCGGGCAACGTTCTCCTACCCCGAGGTCCGCATCGGGGTTCCCACCATCGTCGGCTCGATTCGTCTGCCCCAACGGCTGAACTGGGCCGATGCCATGGAGCTGCTGTTGATCGGCGAGCCCGTCGGGGCCGAGCGGGCCAGGGAGATGGGACTGGTCTGGAAGGTCGTTCCCCACGACACGTTGATGGACGAGGCCCGCGCCCTGGCCGAACGACTGTTGCTGTCGGCACCGATCGCCAGCCGTGTGGTCAAGGAGGTCGCCACCCGCACCGCCACCATGGGATGGACCGAGGCGGTTCGCTTCGGTGAGACCATGCGTATCGTCGCCAACCAGACCGACGACGCCAAGGAGGGCGTACGCTCGTTCGCCGAGAAGCGAGCGCCGGAATGGAAGGGCCACTGATGTACACGATGCGGGACCCGCTGCGACGGGCCGAACAACTCTTCGCCGACCGAGAGGCCGTCGTGTGTGGCGATGTCCGACGCACGTACGCCGAACTGGCCGTTCGTGTCCGCAAGGTGGCGGGACTCCTCGAATCGATCACCGACCCCGGCGATCGGGTGGCCTTGTGGTCGCTCAACTCCGATCGCTACCTCGAGCTCTTCATCGGCATCCCGTGCGCCAATCGGGCCATCGTGCCTCACAACACCCGCTGGGCCGAGCCCGAGTTGGTCTATGCCACCAACGACGCCGGGGCTCGCGTCCTGATCTGTGACCGAGATCCGGGGGCGCTGGCCGACTGCGTCCAACGGGTGATCCGTCTCGACACGGGCGAGTACGACGAGTTGCTGGAAGCGGCGCCCGAAGCCGAACCAGACGTGACGCCGTCGACCTTGGCCGGGCTCTTCTACACCGGCGGCACCACGGGGGCGTCCAAGGGCGTCATGCTCAGCCACGCCAACCTGATGGCCAATGCCGTGCACACGCAGTTGGCCCAGCCGCTGCTCATCGACGACCGCTACATGACCATGGCCCCGATGTTCCATGCGGCCGGTGTGTACTCGACGATGGCCGTCGCCTGGGTCGGGGCCAGCAACGTGATCCTGCCCGCCTTCAGCCCCGATGGCGCCCTGGACCTCATCCAGGCCGAGGGCATCACCTGCTTCATCGCCGTTCCCGCCATGTTGGCCGGAATGGTCGAAGCCCAGGCCGCCACGGCAAGGGACATGTCGACGCTGCGATGGATTTCCCACGGTGCTTCGCCCATTGCACTCGAAGTGCTGCGGCGGGCGCTCGGACTGTTCGACTGCGAGCTCATTCACCTCTACGGAGCAACCGAGTTGTCCCCGATCACGACGGTGTTCCGCAACGAAGAACGTTTCCTCGACGATGCCCGGGCCAAGAGTTGCGGGGTGGCACCCCCCGGCATCAACATCCGTATCCTCGGCTCCGATGGCAAGCCGTTGCCGGCGGGCGACGTCGGCGAGGTGACCGTGCAGGGACCCAACGTCATGTCCGGCTACTGGAACAAGCCCAACGAGACGAAGGCCGTGCTCAGCGACGACGGCTGGTACCAGTCGGGGGATCTCGGGTATCTCGACGAAGGCGGGTACCTGTTCCTGGTCGACCGGTCGAAGGACATGATCATCTCCGGCGGCGAGAACGTCTACTGCACCGAGGTCGAGGACGCGTTGTACACGTTGCCCGGGGTGTTGGAAGCCACCGTGTTCGGCATTCCCGACGAACAGTGGGGCGAGGCCGTCCACGCCGTCGTGGTTCCCCGGGTCGGGTCCGAACTCGACGAAGCATCCGTCATCGACCACTGCCGCAGCCGGATCGCCGGCTACAAGGTGCCGAAGTCGGTGAGCTTCCGGACCGAGGAACTTCCGAAGTCGGGACCCGGCAAGGTGTTGAAGCGAAATCTGCGAGCACCGTTCTGGGAGGGCCACGACAGGCAGATCAACTGAACCGCGACCGTTGGATCAACTGAACTGCGACGGGCACCTCAGAACGACGTGCCGTCGGCCTGCAGGTAGTCGAGCGACAGGTGACCGGCCGCATCGAGCGCCTCGTACTCCTCGAGGGTGAACCCCAGCACGTCCTTGAACACGTACTCGTTGTCGGCCCCGAGTCGGCAGATCGGCCCCCATCGCATCTCGGGTCCGTCCCATGTCCACTGTTGGCCGGGGAATTCCCATTCCCCCACGTCCACCGATCCCTGCGGTCGGAAGAAGCCCCGTGCTCGAAGGTGCGGGTCCTGGTAGGCGTCGGCCTCGTCCAGCACCGGTCCGGCCGGCACACCTTCGGACTGGCAATGCCGGAAGACCTCCCGATGATCCAGCTCGATCGTCCACGTCGTCAACAACTGGTCGAGTTCGTCGTGGTGCTCCCGACGTGCAGGCAGCGTCGCGTATCGCACGTCGTCGATCAGGTCGGGGCGACCCATGGCCCGGCACAGGCCGGCCCATTCGGCGTCGGTTCCCACCGAGATGACCCCCCCAACGATCTTCACCTGCACACCGGTAGCAGCCCTGGGGCGCCCGGGCCATGTGGCGATTGCCGCCCGGGTGATGGGTACGGCCGGTGCGGTCGGCGTCGATGAAGTACTCACCGATGTGGTGCATCATGTTCTCACCCTGGGCGAACTCGACGAGTTCACCCCTGCCGTTGGCATCTCGGCGCCGCAGGGCACACATCGCGGCAAAGGCTGCGGTCGCACCCGACGCCGGGTCCATGTGAAAGGCGGGTGACGTCGTGGTCGGATCGCCATCGCGGTAGCCCCGCAGCTGGGTGAGTCCGCACAGTGCCTCGAAGCTGGCACCGAATCCGACGTAGGAGGCATAGGGACCGTGGAGGCTCATCGGCGGCATCCGCAGACAGACCAACCGGGGGTTGCGGGCGTGGAGGGCCTCCCAGCCGATACCGAGCTTGTCGAGCGTGCTCACCGAGTTGTTCTCGACCAGCAGATCGGAGGCATCCACCAGCCGCCAGAACGCCTCGAGTCCGTCCGGGGTGCGG
The DNA here is from genome assembly GCA_937890445.1 of uncultured Acidimicrobiia bacterium. GTDB lineage: Bacteria > Actinomycetota > Acidimicrobiia > Acidimicrobiales > SZUA-35 > JAHECQ01. The sequence continues at coordinate 4,336 of CALACD010000230.1, forward strand.
ATGTCCAGCGTGCAACTTCGCTTGTTGCGGGCTTGTGCGCACCACATGCTCTGGGTGTTCCAGGGCCGACCGCTGACGTCGAGATTCGGGTAGCCCCCACCGAGCGGACCGAAGTCGATCAGCAGGTCGGCGGGAGGACGGGGCGACGCACCGCGGGTGGCCGGAGGGAAGACGTACGGGTTGTCGACCCGGATCACCTCGGCTCCCAGGTCGGCCAGGTGCATGGTGGCCGACGGTCCGGCCCACACCACCGTGAGGTCGATGACGCGCACGCCCTCCAGAGGCAGCCTCGGCTCCACGGGTGCCGAGCGGCGGACCGTCGTCGCAAGCGGTCCAGCCGTTTCGGCCCGGGACCGGATCCGATCGCCGTGTTCGTCCAGCAGCGGAGCCGGCGAATCGATTCGCCACACCTCGTTCCAGTCCTCACCGATCCGGAACGGGGCACCGGGTTGACGGAACGAACCGGCCACCGGATGCTGGACGGGAACGAAGAACCCGCGGTTCACGAAGTGGGGATCGTCGATCAGGTCGACCGGGGCGTTCAGCGGTGTGACCGCCCACTTCTCGGCTTGAGCCCGGGCTGCCCGATCGGACTTGTCCCCCTCGTAGAGCCAGGGCACGAATGCCGCCATGATCTCGTCGACCAAGGTCTCGTCGTGCAGCCAGTCGGCGTTCGCGAAACGTTCCCGCAGACCAGCGTCGTCCAGGACCTCGAGCATGCGAGGCACCCACGGGATGAGGGTGAAGACCAGGACGTGGCCATCCATCGTCTCGAAGAAGCTGTTGGGCAGCGTACGTAGCGCGTCGGCCGGCTCGCGACCCACCACCCGACCGGACCACAGGTACCACAGCAGGTACGAGACCCTGCGATCGATGCTGCCGGCCTGGGCTTCGAACATCGACAGGTCGATGTGCACGCCGTGGCCCGATGCTTCCGCCATCAGGTGACCGGCCAGGGTCGCGGTGGCCGCGATGTTCCCGGCCTGGTAGCTGGTCAGGTTCCCGCCGAGCTTGACCGGCTCGCGGCTCTCGACCCCGGTACCGAACATCGGTCCGCCCATGGCGTAGGTGACGATGTCCTCCCCCACCAGGTCGGCGTAGGGTCCGGTCTGACCGAACGGCGTCACGCTGGTCACCACCAGTGCCGGGTTGATGGCCCGAAGATCGTCGGGGCCCAATCCTCGACGAGCCAGGTGTCCGGGCGGGAACGACTCGATGACGATGTCGGTCTCGGCGACGAGCCGCCGAACGATCGATCGGTCGGCCTCGTCGTCCAGATCGAGCACGATCGATTGTTTGTTGGCGTTCAGGTGCAGGAACAACGCGCTCTGCTCGGGGTCCACGACATCGTCGGGGAACGGCCCGTGCCGCCGCGACGGGTCGCCTCCCGGGGGCTCGGCCTTGACCACGGTCGCACCGAAATCGGCCAGCAACTTGCCGGCGAAGGGGCCGGCCACCCCCGTGGCCAGCTCCAACACCCGGGTCCCCTCGAGCGGTTGGATCACGAGCCGAAGCTACGCCCGCTCCGCCCGAGCCAGCAACCCGGATCAGTGTCCGGGTGGCACCCCGACGGCGTTGCCCTGGTGCTGCTCGTTGGAAGCATGGGTGTCCAGCAGTTCGATCACCTCGTGGATGAGTCCGCCCGTGGTCTTGGCGAACAACACGTATTCGACGTTGTACGGGTTGCCCCGTCGACTCATGGCGCGGAACACGAAGCGCACCACGCTGGACGATTCGTCACCGATCTCGTCGAGGATGTCGACGGCAACCGAGCCCGACTCGTAGAACTTGGTGAACACCGCTTCGTTGAAGCCACAGACCGCGTCGCGGCCAACATGAGGGCCGGCGATGTTGGGGGCGAGCGAGTGGTTCAGCCGCCAGGTCACGTCCTCGGTGTACATGGCCGCCATGGTCGGGCAGTCGCCGAAGGCTTCGACCAGTCGTCGGGCCGGGGTTTGTGTTGAGGTCATCGAGTCTCCTGTGCCGTCGATGAGCCCGAGCGTAGGGCCACCGGCCGCTCGGAACGAACTGCGTGCTCGGCTAACGTCGGCACGGTGGAATTGTCGAAACGGTCACTCGGTTGGCTGCGCTATCTGGACCGCAAGGCCAAGACCCCGGACAACTGGAACAAGGACGGTCGGCCTCATCCGCACTGGGACGATCGATCCGATCCACCCATGGCCAGTTGGCATCGCTTCGACCTCGTCGACTCGTCCTACGCGCTGGGGTTGATGGCGCATCGCACTCCGGCGTGGACCGAGCCCTATGTCGCGATCCTGGACGAACTCATCCAGCGTCACACCGGCTGGTGGTCTGCTGCCGACTGGCTGACCCAGTTCGGGCCCGACCCCGATCGGGCGGCGTACCCCGACGCCTACCGGATGTTCATTCCCGAGCAGCTGTGGGGCAGCTACGACGTGCCGGGTTGGACGGCCAACGGCATCGAGCCGTGGGGTGTCCAGATGGATCCCATCGCCGCCGATGGAATGCTGTTCTACAAGGGCTTCTTCCTGGTGTTGCTCGGGATCCGATCCATGATCGATCCGGACCAGAAGTGGAACTCGCCGTTCGAGATGATCCGGGACGGCGCGAACACCTTCACCTGGACCCACACCGAGATCGCCGAACGGCTGACCGAGCAGTGGATGGCCGCCCCCATCGGTTGCCACTGCGAGAACACCAAGATCTGGCCCTATTGACAGGCCGGGGCCGGCCTCGGTCTGAGGCTGCACGACAACCGACACGGCACCGACTTCCACGCCCGAGCCTTCGGGCCGTGGTGGGAACACGCCCGTGCGAACTACCTGGATCTCGACGGCGACGAACTGCCCACCACCACGACCTTCTACTACGACCCACAGCTCGATGTGCACCACAAGCTGTCGGTGGCCGCAGCGGTCACGACGTCGTTCTACGCCGCACCCCAGGCCCCGACCGATGCCCGCCGACTGTTCGATGCCGCGTGTACCGCCCTGGGGCTGGACGCCGATCCTCCGACGCCGTTACGGGCCGGTCGCGGTCACGCGTCGGCCCTGATCCTGGCCAAGGAGTGGGGTCTGACCGAGTTGGCCGAGCGCCTCACCCGCGCCATCGAGGCCTCGTACGAGCCGACCTGGGATGACGACCGCGGCGAGTTCACCTGGGGCATGAGCCTCGACGAGCCCCACCCACGCGGTCAGTTCAATGCGTTCCTGGCTGCGGCCGAGGCTGCCGGGCCCGGTATGTGGACCCGCTTGTCCGAAGCGCCGTTGGAACCCTGCCCCCAGGTGGTCGACGTCGACTTCCCCGCGGTCGCCCTGACCAGGGCTGAATGGGTGAACGGCTGCCTCATGCTGAAGCTGGCCCCACTGGTGGAAGACCCGAACCGCACCACCACGTTCCGCATCGTCGACGTCGAACCCCGGCTCTGGTACCTGACCGGGATACCCAACGCCACCATGGACGTCACGCCCAGCTGTGTGATCGTCCGGGTGCCGCTGGTCCACGGCACCCTCGAGTTCACGCCCGGAAGCTACTGACCGGCCCGGTTGCGTGGTCGGCGAGCTTCTTGCCTCGCAGACTCCGCCAGGGCTTGGACACGAACAGGAACACCACGCCCGCCAGCACGAAGGGCACCGGTCCGGGCACGATCTCCCAACCGATACCGGATCCGCTGGGGTCGACGGTGACGGACGAGCCGTAGAACGGCCAGAGCCATGATGACGTCGGCTCGGCCGCACCGGCGTCCAACACACCCTCGGTGTAGTAGAGCATCGAGGACCAGAACCAGACCATCAAGCCGACGAACACCGTGGCTGCGGCCGTGGTCCCCGCCAACCATCGCGACCGGAGCTGACCATCGCGTGTCGTCTCGGCAGCCAGACTTCGCAGGTCGCCGAGGTTGGCCAGCGCAGTTGCCCGGCCGACGTCGGATGCCGCATCGGCGAGATTCACCCGCAGTTCGCGACGCAGCGACCTGCGGGTCTTGGCCGGGACCGAGTTCATCTCGAGCCAGAAGTCGTATCGGGCGCCGGCCCAGCGAATGCCTGCCCGATCCGAGAGCGAGAGTGATCGCCGGTTGCGGCCTTCGTTCGACTGGCTGTTCATGAGGTCACCTGTTCTCTCTCGTCGTGGTCGTGGTCGTGGTCGTGTTGGTTCGGGTCCGTTGATCGAGCCATCACCCGATCGACGTTGGCGCTGAGTTCGATCCACGCACCGGTTGCTCGATCCAGTTCTGCTCGGCCGGCCTCCGTCGGCCGGTAGTACTTCCGGGCCGGACCGGCAGCGGAGGCAACGAGCCTCGACGCCAGGAGTCCCTTGCCCTCCAGCCGGGTCAGAGCCGGGTACACCGTGCCCTCGGCCAACCCCTCGAAACCCAGTTCGCGCAGGCGAACGACCACGGAATAGCCGTAGTCCTCGTGCGCCGCCAGCACTCGGAGCAACAGCATCGACAAGATGCCTTTCAGGACCTGGGTGTCATGGCCGGCCACAGGTTGAACCTACACCTAGTACTAGGTATTGACAAGTAATGGCGTTCGCAGAGTACCGCCAGGTGGCGCGCGTCACGTCTGATGCGGGATGCTGTGCAGTCCCGGCCGTCGCGGCCCGGGACTTCATCAGCCGTCTCACCCGGGGGAACCCAGTGAATCTTGCCAGCCTGCTCGACCTGCCTTCCATGATCGTCCCCGACGCCATGGCGCTCATCGACATCTCGGGGCCCTCTCCCCGTGAGATCACCTACGGAGAGCTCCGGGCCAACGTCGGTCAGACGGCCGGCCTGCTCACCGAGCTCGGAGTGACGGCCGGCGACCGGGTCGGCGTGTTCGCCACGAACTCGGCGTCGTGCCTCGAGTCCATCTTCGCCACCTCGGCCATCGGCGCCACGGTCGTACCCATGAACTACCGGGCCGCCGACGAAGAAGTCAGCCACCTGCTGGCCGACTCGGGCGCCAAGGTCGTCTTTGCCGAGACCCGCTACCGAGAGCTGATCGAACGGTGCCGACCCGAGAACGTCGTGGAGATCGTGTATCTCGACGATGACTACATCGCCCGCCGGGACGCAGCCGAGGAATGGCCACTGGTCAACGACGTCGAGGATGACGAACTGGCCGCCCTGCTCTACACCTCGGGCACCACCTCGTTGCCCAAGGGTGTGAAGCTGACCCACGGCGCCCTGACCGGCTACATCATGGGAGCCAACGACGCAGCCGACGGCGAGGACCACGGCCGCATGTGCCTGGCCGCACCGCTCTATCACATCGCCGGCCTCACCTCACTGCTCAACGCCCTCTACTCCGGCCGCGTCACGGTCATGATGAGCCAGTTCGAGCCCGACGCCTGGCTGGAGGCAGTTGCCACGCACCGGGTCAGCCACGCCTTCCTGGTTCCGACCATGCTGGCCAAGGTGTTGGAGAGCGAGAAGCTCGACAGCGCCGACCTGACCTCGCTCGAAGCACTCACCTACGGCGCAGCCCCCATGCCGCCGGCGGTGATCAAGCGAGCCATCGAGCGCTTCCCGGCATCGGTCGGGTTCTCCGGCGCCTACGGCCAGACCGAGACCACGTCGACGGTCGCGGTCCTGGGGCCCGATGATCACGTCCTCGACAGCGAGCTCAAACTGGCCCGCATCCGCTCGGTCGGCCAGGTCCTCGACGATGTCGAGATCCGCATCGTCGACCCCGAGGGCAACGTGATGGGAGTCGGCGAGCCGGGCGAAGTGCAGCTCCGCACCTACCGGGCCATGGACGGCTACTGGGGTGCCGAGGAGAAGACCCGGGTCACCATCGACACCGAGGGCTGGGTCCACACCGGCGACCTCGGCTATCTCGACGACGACAACTACCTCTTCCTCAGCGGACGCTCGGGCGACATGATCATCCGGGGCGGCGAGAACGTGGCCCCCGAAGAGGTCGAGGCCGTGCTCTACGAACACCCCGACGTCGTCGAGGCCGCAGTCGTCGGCCTGACCGACGAGACCTGGGGTGAACGGGTGGTGGCCACCATCGTGCTGCGAGACGGCGGCTCGGTCGATGCTGTCGCCGCCCACTGCAAGGAACACCTCGCCGCCTTCAAGCGACCCGATGCCATCCACATTGCCCAGGAACTCCCCCGGACCTCGACCGGCAAGCTGTTGCGCCGCCATCTGATTCCGGTACTCGAAGAACTCGGCATCTGAGATGCCGGGGCCCATGGACGGCGTTCGCGTCATCGAGATGGGCCTGTGGATCGCCGGGCCATCCTGTTCGGGCGTACTGGCCGATTGGGGGGCCGAGGTCATCAAGGTCGAACCCCTGACCGGTGACCCGTTCCGGTCGCTCGAATGGCTCTACCCGGGCCAGATCAACCCGCCGTTCGAGCTCGACAACCGAGGAAAGAAGAGCCTGGCTCTCGACATCACCGGTCCCGATGGCCTCGAGGTCCTTCTCGACCTGTTGGCCACCGCCGACGTCTTCGTCACCAACTATCGGCCCGGGGGTCTACGACGTTCCGGTCTCGACTACGACACCCTGCACACTCGCTTCCCTCGGTTGATCTACGCCGCGGTGTCGGGCTACGGCCTCGAGGGCGAGGAAGCCGACCGAGCCGCCTACGACGTCGGAGCCTGGTACTGCCGAGCCGGCATCGTCGACGCCCTGTCCCCGGGCGACATCGAACTGCCCTACCCGCGGGGAGGCATGGGTGATCACTTCACCGGCATGTCGGCGGCCGGAGGCGTATCGGCGGCTCTCTTCGCTCGGGAACGTACGGGTGAGGGCCAGTTGGTGTCGACGTCGTTGCTGCGAGCCGGCGCCTACCAGCTGGGCTGGGATCACAACGTCACGGCCCGACTGGGCACCGAAACGATCGCCACCCCTCGGTCCGGACCACCCAACCCGCTGATCAACGGCTACCGCTGCGGTGACGGCCAGTGGCTGTGGATGCTCGGCATGGAAGGCGATCGCCACTGGCCGAACGTGGTCGCCGCCCTCGATCGACCGGACTGGCTCGACCATCCCCACTTCGCCGACATCGCGTTGCGAGCCCAGCACACGGCCGAACTCACCGCCGCCATCGACGCGGAGATGGCAACCCGACCCCGAGACCAGTGGGCCGAGATCTTCGATCGTCACGATGTCTGGTGGGCTCCGGTCCAGACCACGCTCGACATGCGCAGCGACGCCCAGGCCCACGCCAACGGTTGCTACGTCAAGGCCCCGAACGCCGATGGGACGATGACCGACATGGTCGCAACTCCCGTCGACTTCTCGGGAACCCCGTGGAGTGTCTCCGCCCCCACCCCCGAACTGGGTCAGGACACCGAGATCGTGTTGATGGAGCTGGGCAG